>JAPOKD010000870.1 GCA_029977825.1 Planctomycetota bacterium
CGATGGCAATTCAGGACCGAGGGGGGGAGTGGTAATTGCAATAACGTGGCTTCACCCTGCGTCATTGATGGTTACGTTCACATTGGGACGATGGCAGGGTTTTATTACGTGCTGGATTGCCGTGATGGGAAACTGGTCCGCCGCATTGATTGTGGAGAGCCTGTTTTTGCGGCTCCGGTTGCAGGCAATGGCCGCGTCTATTTTGCCACGCTGGGAGCTCGGTTGCACTGCTTGCAGCCTGATGGGGCTTCCAATTGGCAGTGGGATTTTGTCCATGAGGTGATTGGTTTCCAGGGGGACCGCTGGAAAGGAGATGCGTGGTTGGCTTTTCGTGGTGACCGAGTCACATGGCGGGATCATTTTGTCTGTTCCCGCGAGATCTGCCTTTTAGGAAAAACAGTCGTCATGCCAGCTGGTGGGAGAACGGTCTTCATCAATGATTTAGGTCCCACTGGTGGTCTGCAGCATGTGGGCGAAGTGCCGGATTACGTGGGCAAGGAATATCCGGCGACATTCGGGCAAAGTGCAGATGAAAAGGGGCGGGTGTTTGTGCAATGGCATCGCCGCGACAACGCGGGTCGCGTTGAGGTCATGAAGCTTGAAAGTGGTAATTTCTCGACTGAGGTTGTTCCTGGTACTGAGACTTCGATTGATAAGCCGGGATTATTGAGCTTTGCCTCGGTCAGCATCCGAGGCGACGATGTATACCGTGTCAGGCCTGAGCAGGGGGCCGGCTTAATTCGCCATTCACTGGCCAGTGGTGAGACTGAGTTGCTTTGTGAGCAGGCCGCAATCTGCCCACCTGTATTAACTCTTCAGCATGCGATCTACGGCGGGCTGGATGGGACACTCTATGTGGTGCCGCTGGATGGCGGAGAAACCAGAGAATACAAAACCGCGTTTGGTGCGGCGATCAGTGCTGCTGTTGCTGTAGCGAGTGACTGTGTGTTTGTCCCGTGTGAGGATGGTTATCTGTACATACTGGGGCCCGGTGGCCAGCAGTCGGCACCGACACGCGACCTGAAGGTTCATGAAATTCGTAGCCCGTTGAAAGGCAGGTTTGCAGATGCAAAGTATGACTGGTATACGAATTATGGCGATTTCAGTGGTACCAATGCCAACGACCAAGGCTTGCAGCCTCCATTACGGATGCGGTGGGCACGGCGTCTTGAGGGAACTGTAAAGCACCTGCCAGTGTGTGGTGGTGGGCGACTCTACATGCATACTGCTGAAGGGCAAGTGATCGCGGTTGAACAGGATACAGGTCGGATGTTATGGCGGCGTCATTGGCCAGACGTGTACCTGTCCTTCACTTCGCCCTTGTACGTTGAAGGGAAACTGATCATTCCGCAGGCAGGCATCAAGCGATCGGTGATGAGGTGTCTGGATGCCGGAACAGGCAACTTGCTCTGGGAGGCTCCGTTTACAGGATCCCCCAGTTGGAGTCGTCAGTTTCCACCCGTCGTAATTGATGGTCTGGCGATTTACGCCTCGGGGTCAGGTGACTATGCCGCCCAGGGAACCGAGAAGCCTTTCACCTTTCGAGGAGATCCCATCGACCGGGATGGTAAGGAGGTGATGAGTTGGATCTACTCAAACGATAACCCTTACTACCCGCGGAATCATCGCCCTCGTCTGTGGGCGTGGGACCTTGAAACTGGCAAAATCGTGTGGGAGAAAGACTATTCGGAGTTTGGACGCGGCGGAAATGACTGCGGAATTTGTGAGCTGAATGGAAAGCTGTTCTATTCCGTCTTCTTTGGGTATTCCGAAAGTCAGCGAGTTCGGCGGGGTTTGCCCGCCATGAATAACGGCTTGACCGCTTGTCTGGACCCCAAGACTGGGAAGCAAATCTGGATCACGACCGATTATTACGTTACATCCAAGTGCACACTGAGCGCCCGAGAGGGGCAGATCTATATCGGCGGTTTCAATCGCGCCCGTGAGGGAACCGACGAACGATTTGTCTGGTGCTTAAATGCGGAAGATGGATCTCTGGTGTGGCGATCTGACCCCATCACCTCAGCATTGAATGTGGTCACCGTGGGACCAAAGTTCGTTTTTTCAAATGCGCTGAGGGGTAAAGGTAACGTGTTTGATCGCAAGACCGGAAAGGTAACCGGTAGCATTGGTCACAACTATGCGTGTTGCCGATTTACGCTCTCGGAGCCCTACGTGTTGGGGGCCAATATGGACATGATTGATTTATCGCGTGACGGCAAATTGGTCTCAACCGGGCCTGCGATCGACTCTCGGGAATGCCTGGGAGCCGTCGTTTCCAATGGACGTATCTTTTACATGTCACAGGCTAGCGGTTTCGTGGTTTCGCAGACCTTTGGGATGAATTCAGGGAACCTTCCTGCGGTCTGGGAACGCTGATCACTTCGTCATCTGTTCAAATATTTTTCGTTGCTCGACCAACGCTGCAACTTTGTCCGCTGGATTCGTTCTGGCTTCCAGCAGAATCCATCCGTTGTAGTGCATGCCCTTGAACTTCTTCATTAATTCCGCATAAGGATAGCTGCCGACATTGAGTTCTCGGATGTGAACCGTGTCGCCAAATCTGTTTTTGACCATGTCGAAGTTCCCTGCCAATCCGTCTCCATCCAGATCAACATCGTTTGAATTCCAGCAGACTGTTGCATTCGGGTTTGTCGCGATCTTGAAAATGTCGCGGACCACAGGCAGTTCGCTTGTGCCGCGTCCGTGAACCTCGACGCGAATCTGTTGTCCCAGAGCATCACCGAATTCGGCCACTTCATTAAGCGCCAAGCCGATTTGCTCAATCGTCTTTTCTCTGGGCACATCCTTCACAAAACCATTGGGTTTGACTTTCACACCGCTTCCACCACAGTCATGCATCAAGCGAATGTATTCTTTTGTCAGCGCGATATTGGCTTTTAATTTGGCAGGATTGTTTTCGTGGTATTGAGCATTGGATCCA
>JAPOKD010000012.1 GCA_029977825.1 Planctomycetota bacterium
AAGATTCCCCCAATAGCAAGACGGTTGTTGATAACCCCGCCAAAACAATCACCTTGCGTTAGAACGCGATCAACTGGCAGCAGACAGCGAACAATCACTCATTCCAGCAACCTGCGATCACTGACACTTTTCCAGAGGTCCTTTGCCGGTAATGCAATTGAGATCTCAACGGCTCGAATCATTGATCACATTCCGCAGCATCTGCCCCGTCAGAGCACGGCGACATGCCTCAGCCCCTTTGCGACGCATGTCGGCAAGCCCTTCCTCGCAGTAGAAAGCGGAGTGTGGATTGATGATTAAGCGTTCATGTGCGAGATGATCCGGATCGCGCCAGGCTACCAGCAGTGGATTCTGCGAACTGGGCGGCTCCTCGGCAATGACGTCAATTGCAGCTCCTGCCAGACGTCCTGCCTGAATCGCCGGTGGGATTGCTGCAGTATCAACGACATCGCCGCGCGATGTATTGACCAGATAGCTACCCATCGGCAACCACTCAAGTGTCTCAGCGTTAATCATATGGTGTGAGTGTTCGTTAAGTGGGCAGTGCAAACTCAGCACGAACGATTCACTCATCAGCTGCTGCAACGACTCCACACGTTTGACCCCAACAGCCTTATCGTATCCATCCGGTTTGAACGGATCAAAGAAGCGAACATCCATCCCCATCGCTAACGCACGTTTCGCAGTCGCCGTGCCAATTCTTCCGAGACCGACGATACCAAAGACACGCCCACGCTGCCGATAGAGCGGAGGAGCCACGTGATACATCCACGGGTCAGGCTGCGCACGCATCCTGAGATTGTAGAAATTGATTCCCCGCGTCAGGGCAAGCGCCATTCCGATAGCTGAATCCGCGACTTCCTCGGTTCCATAGTCCGGTACATTTGCGACTGGAATTCCACGTTGACCGGCGAGAACATGGTCAACATTATCAAATCCGACTCCACATCGAACAATCAATTTACAACACTCAAGTCGGTTGATGGTTTCACCAGACAGAGCAAGATTGTGATAGAGCATCACGGCGTCAGCTGAATCGATTTTCCCATGAAGCTCACTTTCACTGAAGGCATCGTACGCCTCAACCGTAGCGACACCATCGAGAACTTCACGCTCTATTTCCAATTCATCATTGATAAAATCAGTAATCACCACGCGGGGTTTTTCAATTCCCATTTCAAATCATATCCTTCGATTAGTAACTGCTTGTTCAGATCGACCCAATTACACGGTAGGTCCAACGGTCCACGGCACGAATTCATGGTCACCAAATCCCTGCACTTCACTGCATGTCTTTTGGCCACTCGCAACACGCAGAGCAAATTCAAAAAACTCATCTCCAACTGACTGCAAATCCCGCCCCTCGAGGACCGCCCCTGCATTCAAATCCATATCCTCTCGCATCCGATGAAAAAGGTTGGTGTTGGTGGCAATCTTGATCACAGGAGTTGGCTTGCATCCATAACAGCTGCCACGGCCAGTTGTGAACATGACCAGATTCGCCCCGCCTGCGACTTTCCCCGTTACGCTTGCCGGATCAAATCCCGGCGAGTCCATGACAACCAGGCCTTTCGAATCCATCTTCTCGCCATAATCGAACACGGCTTCCAGAGTTGTTCCGCCGCTCTTTGATACCGCACCTAGTGATTTTTCCGTAATTGTGGTCAGTCCGCCGGCTTTATTGCCAACCGATGGATTATTGTCGATTTGACCGCCATATCGGCCCACATATTCCTTCCACCATTCAATTCGATCCAGTAGTTTCCTTGCCACCTCAGTGGATCGACTGCGTCGCACAAGCAGTTGCTCTGCACCATACAATTCCGTGGTTTCAGAGATGACCGACAGTCCCCCACAAGCAACGATTCGATCGGAGACAACGCCAACAGCTGGGTTGGCTGTCAAACCTGAGTAACCATCACTACCTCCGCATTCGACGGCCAAGCTCAAGTGCGATGCATCAGCGGTTTCACGTTCAAATTGATTCGCTCGATTGAGCACCTGCTCAAGTAAAGCTTCCGCCTTCTCTATTGTCTGCCGCGTGCCCCCTTCAGTCTGCATTGTCAACATGGGAATGCCACCATCTCTAGTCAACTGCGTGCCATCCGGAGCGTGTAACGAAACAACGCCGTGGTGCTGCTGTAAATACCCTCCAGTCGTTTGCTCACATCCGAGCCCAACAACAAGACATCCCCCAACATTGGGATGCTGCGCGTAACCCGCCAAAACCCGGCCCAGCATTCTGTGCTTGAGACCGTTGTATTCGAGAGCACACCCGGTGGTATGAGTCACCGCAAAGACACCGTCCACATTCGGCCAACGTTGCATTCGCTCCTCGGTAAAACGGGAGACCACTTGGTGGCAAACCGTCGCGCTGCAATTCACGGTGGACACAACAGCGACGTAGTTTCGCGTGCCTACACGTCCGTCAGGCCGGAAAAACCCGTCGAATGTCCGGGATATCGGCTCTGGTGACGGCGGCGGATTGATTTCGCTCAGGTCATCTGAGACCACATGATGATCAGCCAGATTCTGAGTGTGCACGTGGTCCCCCGGGCTGATATCGGCAGTGACCAATCCGATTGGCTGACCGTATTTTACGATCGATTCACCGACTCGAGCGTTACAGACAGCAATCTTGTGACCTGCTGGAATGTCCTGGGCCACAACGAGAGAGTGCCCCCCGATTTCGATGGTTTCCCCACGTTTCAGTGGCTTTGTGGCAACGGCGACGTTATCAGCGGGGTCAAGTCTTATCAGCCCGGAATTTTCTGTTTCCCTGTTCATTTTTGTTTCGCGTTGCATCTGTTCTTTTTAGAGCCGAAAAGTGGTCGAAACCGACTTCGAGCGGTAATCTTGGGTGGATGATCGTAAAAACTTCGAGCGAGGACGACTTGCCCGTGGTTCCTGACCTCAATCTTGGTGCTTATATTTCGACCATCGCAAATTTGTACGACGCGACCCAACAGCTAAGAATCATTCGATGAAGATCCACGAATATCAGGGCAAAGAGTTATTCCGCCAAGCTGGTGTGCCAGTCTTGGAGGGAATTGTAGCCACTACTGCGGACGATGCCGTCGCTGCCTACAAGAAACTTGGAGGCGGCATAGCGGTAGTGAAGTCCCAGATCCACGCCGGTGGGCGTGGGAAGGGGACTGTGCTTGATAACCCCACACAAAAAGGTGTGGTGGTTTGCAAGAGCGCTGACGAGGTAAAAGCCGCCGCCGCAGGTTTGCTCGGAAAGACTCTGGTAACCATCCAGACCGGCCCCGAGGGAAAAACTGTCAATCAGGTTTATGTCGAAGCAGGCTGTGATATCGCCAGAGAGTTGTATCTCGGCATTGTCCTTGACCGTGCCTCCTCTCGCCCCGTTCTGATGGCCAGCACCGAGGGTGGGGTTGAGATTGAGAAGGTCGCCGAGGAAACGCCCGAGTTGATTTTCAAGGAACACTTCGATCCGGCAATCGGTTTGGAAGGGTTTCAAGTCCGGAAACTTTGCAAAAAGCTGGGGATCTCAGGTGCAGCTGCGAAGGCAGCCGCCCGCTTCATGCCCGCGATTTGCCGGTTCTTTGTGGACTACGACTGCTCCCTCACAGAGATCAATCCGCTTGTGATCACTGGTGACGATCAGATGATTGCCTTGGATTCAAAAGTCACGTTCGATGGCAATGCACTGTTCCGACACAAAAACCTGCTCGAATTACGTGATCTGTCTGAAGAGGAACCCAGCGAGGTGAGAGCCAGTGAATCTGGACTCAGTTATGTCAAGTTGGAAGGAAATATTGGCTGCCTGGTGAATGGTGCCGGACTCGCAATGTCGACGATGGACATCATCAAGTACCACGGTGGACAGCCTGCCAACTTCCTTGATGTTGGAGGTGGCGCGAATGCCACGCAGGTCACAGAAGCATTTCGAATCTTGTTATCTGATCCCAACTGCAAGGGTGTTCTCGTCAATATCTTTGGTGGAATCGCTCGCTGCACGACCATCGCGGCGGCATTGATCGAAGCCAGCCAGACGGTCGGCTTCACCGTCCCGCTCGTGGTACGGCTCGAAGGGACTGAAGTCGAAGAAGGGCGAAAGATGCTTGCTGACAGCGATGTCGATATCATCAGCGCCACTGACATCACTGACGCGGCAAAGAAGATCGTTGCAGCGGTTGGCTGATTGAACAGCACTAGGCAACGACAAAAAACAACAAAACAATCCGAATCAACTCCCATTTTTTACAATACGATTCGAACATGAGCATTCTGGTTGACAGCAATACGAAGGTCATTTGTCAGGGCATTACAGGCAACGCAGGTACCTTCCATTCACTCGGTTGCCGAGATTATGGAACGCAGATGGTTGGCGGTGTTACACCCGGCAAAGGTGGCCAAGACGTCGAGGGTATCCCGGTTTTCGATACAGTCGAAGAGGCCGTCGAACAAACCGGTGCAGACGCGACCATGATCTTCGTGCCGCCGCCATTTACTGCCGACGCCATCCTCGAAGCAGTTGACGCGGGAATCAAAGTCATTGCTGCAATCACAGAGGGCGTGCCGGTTCTCGACATGGTCCGAGTCTATGAAAAAGTACGGGCGAGTGGCTCGGTACTCATCGGGCCAAACTGCCCCGGACTGATCACTCCCGGCGCATGCAAAATTGGCATCATGCCAGGTTACATACACAATCCCGGCAAAGTCGGGGTCATGAGCCGCAGTGGCACGCTGACTTACGAGGCTGTTTGGCAAACGAGCAATCTTGGCCTCGGCCAAAGCACCTGCGTAGGACTTGGTGGTGACCCAATCGTAGGCACAAGTTTCATCGATCTTCTCGCCCGCTATCAGGAAGATCCACAAACCGAAGCAATCCTGATGATTGGTGAGATTGGTGGTTCAGCTGAAGAAGAGGCGGCTGCCTTCGCCAAGGCCAATGTGACCAAGCCCGTTGCCGCATTCATCGCAGGCCGTACCGCTCCTCCAGGCAAACGCATGGGGCACGCGGGTGCAATCATCAGCGGTGGAAAAGGGACAGCCGAAGAGAAAGTGGCAGCCTTGGAAGACGCTGGGATTGTTGTCGCGCCAACACCTGCAGACATGGGCGACGCAGTCGTCAAAGCCATGGCGAAAAGCTAGGGTGCGGCGGTAAAATCGCTGCTTGCCACCACATACCGAAGCCGAGTGCTTAAAGAAATGCACTGCAAAGTGGTGTTAAGCCGTTGACCAACCCAAGGTGGCATGCGCCCCAGCCATCTCCGTTGCAACTGAACGGCTGCAGACTTGGCAACTGCCCCGAGCCTGCCAAGTTTTACTTGCAGGCCCTCTTTGCCACGCTCCCGTGTCATTTGATTGCAAGCACGGCGTAGTAAGCCAGCAACCCACCGCGGATCGTCCACAAAACGGTCCGTAACCAATTGCTATTCACCAACCGCCGATAAACTGCCTCATCAAAACCATTGAGCAGTTGAGCATGACAAGGAATCTGCAGCATCACGGTGGAAAGCCAAATGAGTCCAATCAAGACAAGTCCGACGACACCGGCCCATCGCGGAAAACTCTCAGGTGCAGCAAAAAGCAGCAGGACGGCTGTAGCTAACTCAAAAAGCATTGGCACGCCGACAATCGGTGTGATCAGCCGATTATGGTCGGCCTCGTACTGCTGAAACTGATCAACCCCAACACGGTCGAACATGTTGTAATGCACGATTTGAACCATCCAAATCAGTCCAACCATGTACCAGGTCGCGATCAGGTTCACAACAAAAAGAGCTGATCCATTCATGCTGTCGACTCAAGCCTTTCCCGACCGAGGCTATATTTCAGAAATTCTGTCAGGTCAGTGAAACGAAATCTGTAGCCTGACTCGACCAGTTTGCCTGGTTTCACTCGCGCACTGGACAACAGCAGCGCATCCGCCATCTCCCCCATTGCTGCCCGTAACACGAATGCAGGGGCAGGAAAAATTGCCGGTCGCCCGATCACTTGCCCCAACGTTTTTGCGAAACCAGCATTGGTAATTGGCTCATTCGAGACAAAGTTGACCGGACCCGACAGTGACGGTTCGGCGATCGCGTGATAGATCGCTCCGAGGACATCATCCAACGCAATCCAACTCCACCACTGCTTCCCGTTGCCAAGCGACCCACCAGCGAACTTGGCCGGGGTTAGCATTTTCTGCAGAGCACCGCCCTGTGGCGAAAGCACCAAACCGAATCTCGCATTGACAACGCGAATCCCAGCGTCGACTGCAGGCTGGCATGCGTTTTCCCACTCACGTGCGACATCAGCAAGAAAGTCATCCCCCAAATTCGATGACTCTTCGAGCAACTCGTCCCCACGGCTACCGTAGATACCTGTTGCAGAGGCACAAATCAGAACCTGCGGTTTCGCCTGCAGTTTCGCTAGTGATTCGCATAGCGAACGAGTCTTCTCCACACGACTTTCCCGAATCTGGTGCTTGGTCTGTTCACTCCAGCGTCCGGAGGCAATCGGCTTGCCTGCGAGATGAACAACCACATCCGTATCTGCTAATTTGTCTGACTCGCCTGACCAGGCCGCAATCGTCTTTTGCCCAGCAGCTGGCTTACCATTGTCTTTACGGATGATTGGGATCACTTCATGTCCAAGCAGGGTCAGCAACGAGCCAAGTTGCTTTCCAACCAAGCCCGTGCTACCCGAAATGGCAACACGCTTGAAACCCATCGGATGCTCAGCCTGCAGCATCAAATCATCACGCGTGACGCGATGCCGATAGGCGAACATCGATTCGATTTTCCCGAGTGCTGTCTTGCTTCCCAGCATGCTACCAACCACACCGAGCGGCACCTCAAAATCAATATGATCCGTCAGCGATGAATGCTCGCCGACGGCCTCGAAATGGTGTTCATGGTTCCACTTTGCAAATGGCCCTGAGAGCTGGGTGTCGGCAAACAGCCTTGGAGGCTCGTATACGGTATGCTGTGCGACCCATCGAACCGGCACGCCAAACAATGATGTTTTAAGAACCACCTCGCTACCAACAGCGAGACTATTATCCGTTTTCTCCACCTCAACAGATTCCCAAGGCGGCACCAGTCTTTGCAATGCCCCGCGACGTTCGTGATAGGCAAACGCATCTTCCACCGATACCGGCAGTGGAGAGGATGCTACATACTTCATGGGCTTGCTCTTCCGGTTCAATTGTTGCGGCGCGATCGTTGCCTTGCATTATGGCGTTCAGTCAAGCGATTCCAATTCGCCCTTCATTGATTCCAATGGCCGAAACGATTTTTCTTCTCTGCTGGTGCTCCCGGTTTCTTGGCATCGAGTGTTGAAATGCCCTCGCTATACAACATTTCTCCCGTGTAGCCATCATGAAAGGAGACAACGACTTGGGGCTCATCGTAGGCTACGAACTGGTAGCCTTGTCCTGAAGGTCGGCCCGCCTTCACGATGTTGTTGACCGAGATTACGGAATACACGGTATGCCTTTGCCGCAAATAATGGACATTATCGGGATAGCCGCCCAGCCACTTGATCTTGATTGTACGTCCTTCACTGTCAAACCAACCTCCCAGCGGAGGCAAGCCTGCCGTGCCGATGGGATGATTGGCAGAATTGACAGGAGACACAAGAAACTCCCAAACGTTATCCGTGATTTGAGCCGCCACGGGATGATGCACATCGCCTGTGAGTAACAAGACAGGTTTTTCGATTTGGTCCAACACCTGAGTCAACTCTTCACGCTCATGAACATAACCGCAATACCCGTCCCCTTTCGATTCAGTGCTCTCACCACGCATGTGGTAGGCGCTGTGGTAAATGAACCACGGATCGGGTGAAACCACGAACAAGAATTCGGCAGCGCTTTTAGTCACCGTTTCAATGAACCACTTTTTCTGCACATCACCTAGCACATGTCGATCTTCATCTTGAGCGTGTGCCACACCTTTGAACCTGCTCCTTTCTCCCCTCGTATCCAGAAAAACAAAGTGGCAATTCCCAACAACTTTATCGAAATAGTGATGAGTACCAATGCTGTAGGAAGCTTGGCCGGACATTTTGGCAGCCGGTTCGATTTGCAGATGAGTCGAATCAACGACTCGTGCAACCCGATAAACCCCGGCGTTCTTTCCACCTCGGAGCCCGGCAGGAGGCCTGGCAGCACCTTTCAGGTATGGACCAACGTGTAATGTACTTACCTGACGCAAATCCAAATTGGTGAAATCAGCCTTCGGATCGTGGAGAATGTTGGATTGCTTCTCGAAGTGTCCTGAACCGAACTTTACCGACATTCGCTGCTGCCGTTTGCCGTTCGCCCAATCAGCGTAGTACTGCCAGACTCTTATCGCGGGATCACGTACAAGGTGATTGCCATCGCCCAATCCCACCTCCCCACTGCCATCAATGTTGTCGGTCACCTCGTGGTCGTTGTACATCGTCATCATCGGTACGTAACGCAGTAGACGACCGAGAGAACGCCCGCGTTCCAAATAGAGTTTGTAATTATTCTCAATCCCGCCCACTGTACCGTCGAGCGTCTCTTCATAACTGTAGTCACCATTGACAATATGAAATGAGACACGCCCTCGATGTTTTTCCCAGATCGTATTGAATGCCGGCGGGCTAGGATAAATGCCGTACGTTTTGCCGGGAGAACGCTGCCGCTGACAGGCACCGATTGAAAAACTGAAATTGAACTTGCCCTCGGGATTGAACTTATGAGCGTAACTGTCCTTGCCGGGTAACGTCCGAAACGTGGGCCAAGGGTCTTTGAATTCTGATCGCAAGTCGATGATCTCACCCCCGACTCGTATTGCGTAGGCGTATTCCGTATTGGGGTTTAAATCACTTACCTCGACAAAGCCAGTGAAATCCTCAGACACCAAAGTTCGTCCGCGGTGCACCTGGGCGTCTTCGAATGGTGGGCGATGGGGGCGAATCAAAACCTCAAACTCAACCTCTGAATCAGCTCGTAACCAGACACGAACTGAGTTCATGGTGACATCACCAAGCACTGGACCGTGCGTCACGACCGTGCTCTGACGCGGAACGACATGATTCGCCACTGGATCGGGCCAACTCAAATCCTGTGCCATGGCCATCACAGGTAAGCCAAGCAGCACGCACAAAACCAATTTCTTCATAGCATCAATCCTCACTGACTATCCTGCGATCTCATATCTGGAACCGCAAACTTAATATCAATCATTCGTTGCCCATGACACTCTACCAGCTGGATCCGGCACAAGACGAACCCCACATCAACGGCAAAGCAAAATCCCAAGTTGCCAAGCCAAAGGTCTCCGTCGCCCTTCTCTCAAGCACTGAACTGCAAATTCAGAGTGATGGAATGAGACGGGAAGACCTTGAGTGAGTGATTACACACCAGAGCCAACTCGAAAATGGATTCCAAGCTGATACCACCGCCACAAAAAAACAGAATGAGAGACACCGCGTAGCTAGCTATCAAGCACTGCTGCGATCGGCTTCCCCTCACTGCGTTTCATGGGACGTCCGATGGGAGTCTCCAGCTCTTCTTCGTAGTCAACACCCAACGCCGTCAAAATGGTTGCATGCAGATCACCCACGGTGACCGGATTGGCAACGTCAGCAAGTGGCTTCTCAGGATCCAGAGACGGGTCACCAGCTGTCTCACCATACAAGCCGGCCTTGCGAATACCACAACCTGCCAAAAGAACAGAAAAACCGTGCGGCCAATGATCTCGACCCTCGGCGGGATTGATCGTGGGCGTACGTCCGAATTCTCCACCACACACAACAAGTGTTGAATCGAGAAGTTCACGCTCGGAAAGTCGCTTCAAGAGTGCAGACAATGCAGGATCCAGCTTTTCGCAGGCAGATGACTGCAACGAGTGGTTCGTGATGTGCGAGTCCCATCCCCCAAGCGAAACCTCAACGCACCGCGCACCGACTTCAATCAGGCGTGAGGCTGCCAGTGCACCACGGCCGAACGCACTATCACCAAAAGCCTCCAACACTTCCTCAGGCTCCGATGAAACATCAAACGCACCTAACTGCTGACTGGACATCATTCTCAACGCGCCATCAGTCACAGTGCGATGAAGTGTTCTTGTTGCTTCCAGTTTTCGCAGCCGTCCTCGTTGAAATTCACTTTCTACCACATCGTATAAGTCAGCCACCCGTTGCTCAAAACGAGGCTCGGAAACAGAACGACGAATATCCGGGACCGGTTGAGCAGGATCGTAGATTTTGAATGCATCGTACTGAGCACCCAAATACCCACCACGTGCTGGAAAGCCATTTGGAACGATCGAAATATGGCGTGGTATATCAGCTCCGCCTTGATCAGCATGACACAAGACGGCACCAACGGAGGGATGTTTCAACGTGGGATCAGGCCGATAGCCGGTCTTTACCGTGTAAACCGCACGTTCATGGTCGCCCTCTTTGCTGGTGACACTACGAATCAAGGAAGCTAGATGCATCTGTTCAGCAGTCTGAGGTAGCAAGTCAGAAATTTGCAGTCCTTTCACTGACGTATTTATCGCGGAAACATCGCCACCATGGATTCCACCCGGATGCGGATCAAAGGTTTCAAGTTGACTGGGCCCACCTTGTAACCACAGCATGATAACGCTCCTAGGCCTCGCTGAATCCGTATGTCCCAGCTCGTTCGCCAACGCCAGTCGGCGGGCAATGGCAGACATCATCAACCCTCCCCCACCAGCGCCAAGCAATGTTCGACGGGATAGATGCACTCGCGGATCACATAATGGGGTGAATTCCAGCGGTTGTTTTACTGACATGAGGATCGCCTGGGCATTCCTGAGGTTAATGGTTCCACGCAAGTTCGCTGCTATTCAACAAAACCCAAACAAGGTCCTCGACCGCCTTCTCCGGATTGTCCGAGCAATCGATTCTTGAAACGAAGTGTTTTTTCTCTGCCGGTGTGGGATAACGGTTGAGCGTTGACAAATACAACAAGTCAACGATTTGCTCGCTGTCCTTGGCAAACATCCGAACATGAGCCGATGCATTTAACAGCGGATTGGATTCAACCAACTCACGCAGAAGTTTTCCATTCATCATCAGTAGTCGCTGCGTAATGGTGATACTGTCACTGTTGAACTCATCTTCACCTATATCACCATACTGCGTGACAAAATCGTTCGTGCCAGCCATGGTCTGCAACTGCAGAAATAGAGAGGATTCACGATCTGTCGTTTTAATCCTTGCCGCTTGAATGATGGCACCCGCCACCTGCTCAGGCCGAAGACGAACCAAAGGGAATACAGCAAAGTTCTGTTCATGTTCTGGGCTGATCTCAAAGTCAGCTCTACTATCAGCTCGAAACGCTTCGGATGCTGCAATCACACGGATCAATCTTCGCAAATTAAATTCATGCTCAATAAAGTCACGCGCCAATGCATCCAGCATTGGGTGACACGGCTCATCGAGAGGCAAGTTATCGACAGCTTCACCCATGGATCGACCGAACATCAAAGCCCAAACATGACTGACTGCGGCCCGCGCGGCCTGAATATTCTCTGGATGCGTAACCCACGCCGCCAAGCGAGCACGTGGCTTGCCTTTTTCGGGCAACAACTCTGGTGAGTAAGGAACGCCCGCCTGCACATCGGTTTGCTTGTCGTCATTCAAGTACTTGTAGAAGTATTCGACTTCCCCATCACGCACACCCTGCAAACCATTCGTCTTGGCGCTCGTGAAGAAGGCGGCAAGTTGGTGAAAATCCTGCTGCATCCCTTCTCGCAAATCGGATTCTTCACCAAGGTTCACGTTGCCTAAAAAATCATTGTGACACTGAAGACAATCAATTCGTAAACCAAGAAAAACTCGTGAAGTGCGAGCTGCCAGCCGGATTGGATCAGCCTTGCCATCATTGCTGTCGAAAGTAGCTGTCAGGAAATTGACTTGTGGCTTGTCGGTCCACAGTCCTTCGGCCGTCAGCAGTTCTCGAACCATGCGATCGTATCGCTGATCTGAAGCAAAAACTTCTGCCAACCAAATCCGGAACCTGCGTCGCCGGTATACGACGAATTGCCCACCATCGGTTCCGACGAGAAATCGACTCCATCGCTCAGCCCAATAATGGTGGAAACGCTGATCTTTCAGCAGGTTCTCCAAGTGCATCCGTTCGCGTTTTGACTCTTCAATCTGCTCCAGAGCCCTGATCTCCTCAAGCGACAGACCGTTACCGACCAAGGCAAGCGATAGCCGACGGCAAATCGTCAGCCAGTCGGCTGGCTCTGAATGATCCAAGCCAAGACTCGCCAGCCGATTCTGACGCTCCAGGTTTACCCCCTGAACCGAGGGTCGCAGCGATTCCTCGATTGGATTGACCACCGAAGTCGGATCAGAGTCGGCAGCCGGTGAATCATTTGCAGTCGCATCAGCGAGGGACGCAAACTTTGAGTCGCGATTGCCTGACAAGCCTGCGACCAAATACCCAAAGACAAGCAAGACCAATAGCACAAACCAGCTCCAACGGAGACTGACGCGGGCAATAGGGCGAAGCTTACTCATCAGTATGATTTTCCGAGTGCACGGACATCCAAAGGCGGGACTAGAAACGCCACCAGGGCAGCATCACTGATTATCCGCCTCAAAAACCCCAATCACACCCCAATTCCGGCACAATATCAGCAATAACGTCTTTTTACAGCAAAACGCACCCCAGTAAATGTACTGGTGCGAAACACACCAAGCCGTGAATGGAAAGCAAGCCGGCGCAACAAAAAAGCTGCACAGGATTGTGTCAGTCGGTCACCTGCCTGACCGTTACCCGACCACCGCCATGATTCACTGACAGACTGATAGCATCGAGTATCGAGTGTGTATCGATCGCATGCTGCTGCCACTCTGTTAACGCCTGATCACCGACCAGGCGAGCAATCATTCGCCGCTCCTGACTGCCTTCGAAGGTATGCCCTTCTACTTGGCCCGATGCATCATGGATCCAGCATCGCGTGGGTCGTTCAGCCCATGGTCGTGTAAAATCATCACAGATCAGTGACGCTGCACTTCCAGCAACTTCAAACCACTTACGTGTCGCTGTATCGTAGCCACATGAAATCGTTGCTGTTACTCCGTCCGCCATCCAGAGCATGGCAGTCAAACGCTGGGGCACCCCCTCACGAATAACAACATCCGCTGCGACCTCCAGAGGCATACCAAGGCTCGCGAAGCGAACTAAACCGCTGGCATACCAACCGAGGTCCAAAACACAACCTCCACCCAACGAGGCATCCAATCGGTGATCATCTGATTGAAACGGCTGGTAAAACGAAACCGCGACGCTGACATGTCCAATTTCCCCCAATCTGCCACTACGAATCCAATCACTGAACGCGTCAGTCCTCGGGTGGTGCAACCACCCGGTCGCATCCAACCACCTGACGCCTCCGTTTTGACAGGCCACATCAATGGAAACGGCTTGAGCAGCGGACATCGCCAGCGGTTTTTCGCAAAGCACATGCAGCCCATGCTCCGCAGCGGCGATCGCCCACTCCGCGTGCATCGAAGGAGGTAACGAGATGTAAACGGCGTCTACATCTTCCCTCTGCAACAACGCTTCGTATCCCTCGACCGCAGCCGCAATTCCATACTGGCTGGCGTACCAGCTTGCTCGATCTCTCGTCCGACTTGCAATCGCGGTCACGGTCACGTTATCAGTTGACTGAAGGTCAGCCACCAGACGACGCGTAATTCGACCGGTACCGACGACGCCGAAACGCATTTTTGATATTGAATTTGACATAAGTCTGGAAATGAACTGGACGCTGGAACGGTACAAGGTGGAAGCATGAGTGTTTCGCAGGCAGCGCGCATTCACACCAACCTGCGTTTCGCTGCACTATCAGGCGGCTTCTTGGCGAGGTGGCGCCACCCATCCCACAAAGTCATGAACCAACTCGTATCCGAGATAAACTGCGACCAGCGCGATTGCGATCGAACTCGTCCATAACGCAATGTCATAAGTGCGTGTGGGTATCATGCGAACGTTAACACGGCGATAGCGGAAGTACAACGCGGCGAACACGACAATGACAAGAATGATCACTGTTGGCAGCCCTCCCAAAACAACCATCAAAGCAGGTTCCTCAAAGAACAGGAAGAGACTCGCCCAGACCGCTGGAATAATCCATGCGCACATGGCAATATAGAAACGCCGCGTCTTTTCATCCCCAAAGTCGAACACGCCAATTCGTGCAAACGCATCTGCAAACATCCGCGTCCAGGCGGCAAGTGCTGCGAACAGTGTCGAATAAAGCACAACGAAGGCTCCGACGACGAAAAGTGACCGAGCCCAAGCCCCGAGAGATTCGGTATACATCGCTCCCAATGTGCTGATCAATTCTGTGCTCTCGGGTACCATCTCCTGACGATGCAAAATGGCTGCGCCGAGAAGATAAAACATAACGGTCATGAGTGTATAAGCGACCATTGCCAACATGGCATCAAGGTACATGATGCGTATCCAGCCCTTTGCTCTCTTTTCCCATTCTTCCGAATCGTTTCGTGGCCCAGCATAAGAGGCGTATCCTTTTTCCAGCAGCCAATAGTTGTAAGCCATAATCTCGTCACCTCCGACTCCTGTAATTCCAAAGGCTCCGATGGCGATCAAGACGACCGCCTGGGGCGGAAAACCGGGAAGCAGCCCTGAAGCAAATTCATTAATTGAGATTGCAAAATCAGTCGTCTGCAAGGCACACAAAGAAGCGATTGTGAACAACGTAAATAAACCAATCATGATCAAGGACGCTTTCTCAATCAGTTGGTAGTAACCTCGGAAGACCAGAAGGGAAACGGACACTGCGACGACATACGTCACCAAACTGAACATCAGGAAATTATCGTCCGGGTTCAGTTCCGGAAAAAACTCAGTGAGTGCCAACACGACACCTCCAACGATTCCACCAAGCTGAAACATTTTGCCGACCATTAGCAGCAGCCAGAGCCAGATCGACCAATTTGCTTTACCGATCCGCGGCCCAGGCAAGCTGTTGAGTGAAGCCATCGTTGATTCGCCCGAGCAGATCGCATGCTTGCCAAATTCAATCTGCACAGTGACTTTGACAAGACAACTGAAAACAATGAACCACATCAACATGAACCCCGCCTCGGCGCCAACAATGGTTGTGGCAATCAACTCACCGGATCCAACGATGGAAGCAGAAAGGATAAAGCCAGGTCCGACATATCGCAGGCTTCCCCAAATAGTTCTGGGAGGTTCCCGTATCCCAGCCTCGTTGCGACTGTAGGGGTCACGAGGCGAATGACTGCCGGATGACTCCGATAGTGCCGGCCCATTGGATGTTTTTTCCGTCGTCAGGTTTGGGGATTCGTATTGTGGGAGCTTGGGCACGGGCCTGCACTATTTTTCTTTGAGGGCATGAATCGGAGACAGAATTTTACGTCATCGAAATGATGGCCGTGAGCATTGTGGCAGGATGGGGACCGCAAATCTAAAAACAGCGGCTACTGACAGAACTGAAATCGATCCACAACGATCATCCCTCCTGCAAAAAACACCTGCTGCAGAAACGACAGAGCCACATCCAGCACCAGGACTTGCAGCGGTTTCTCTCCCCAAAGGTGTTTTATCGCCCTTCCCCAGATTTTCTTTTTTCGAGTATCCCGCAAGTAGGCACGAGCATCCGTTGCAAACAGGGGTAGTTGCAGACGATAATGCTCTGATAGGAATCTCGTCACGCAGCCTCTGAAATCACGTCCGCCGTATGGCCCCAACTGCCGCACTTGATACCACGATCGCGGTGGTAACGCCTGAAAACATCGCCTTCGATTACCAGTTGGCGGGGCCGTTTCGACGTCTGCCAGCTTATCTGATCGACCTTGGTGTCCGATGGGGTGTCATTGTCATCGTGGTGGTGTGTTTGGCATTTGCTGGGCTGATTGCCAGTTTTTCGGGTTTCGGTTCGTTCGTGCTAGCCACCGGATTCATCCTCTACTTTCTAATCAGCTGGTTTTACGGCACCGTCCTGGAGACATACTTCAACGGTCGTACGATTGGTAAATGGGCGTGTGGCATTCGGGTCATCGACACTGACGGCCGCCCCATTAGCGGAAAACGGGCCATGCTTAGAAACTTACTTCGCATTGCGGATCTGGCCCCATTGGTCGCATTAAGTTCATTTACGACCGATGCAGCTCCGATTTTTTTCCCCACGGGCATGATTGGCTTACTGACCATGACATGCACTCGTCGAATGCAACGCCTGGGCGATCTCGCTGCGGGCACCATGGTCATTGTTGACGAACGCGGTTGGCGACTACCTGTTGCAAAGGTTGATGATCCACGTGTTCCCGCCTTGGCGTCATTTTTCCCAGGCGACTATCGCGTCAGTCGCAGCATGGCAAAGACACTGGCGATTTACGCCGAGCGAAGACATTATCTAACGCCTGCGCGCCGTCGTGAGATCGCTCGCCACCTTGCGATCCCGCTGATTGATCGTTTCGAGTTTCGGACTGACATCGATCCTGACCTGCTCATGTATGCGCTCTATTATCGTGTTTTTCTTGCGGACTCGTCCGATGAAATCGCTGACCTCGGACCGCTCGCCGGCTTTAGCCCGCTGCGCCGCGACCAGAACAAACCGCAAGGCCTTGCAGGTGACCTGGCAATTCCCACTTCACCAGTCACACACCCGCCCGTGCCAGAGCCAACACGAAGAATCGCAGGTGGTATTCCAGACGCCGACCCTTTAGGAAAACCGATACCTCGCCCCCAAGCTGGGAGCGAACAGCTTGGCAGCGGACAAGAAGCAGGCACGCAGCAGGCAGTGACTCGCGCGGAGAAGCAACGATGAACGTAGCGAAGCTTCTGGAAAAGCGAAGAATTCAATGGTCTGAACTAGAAAGACTTTGCGACGCAATGGAAATGCGAGGCAGGACAGACAAATCGGGATTCAAACATCACCAGGGTGCTCAGGGCATTGCAAGATTTTCAACCCTTTACCGGGCAGCCTGCGCCGACCTTGCTTTAGCAGATACCTATCAATTGCCCCCAGGTACCGTCACCTACCTGCATCGGCTTGTGGCAAGGTCCCATAACCAGCTGTACAGAGCAGATAAATTTGAGCCCAAACGCTGGTCCACCATCATTTTTGAGACTGCTCCACAACAAATCTTTTCCGATCCTTGCGTACGAGTAGCCACGATTGTTTTTTTTGGTCTGTTTGCCCTTGCCATGTATCTTGGTCGCAACGACGCCATTTTCCCTGGGTTTGCTGAACGCATGGTCGGGGATGAACAATTAGCACAGCTTGAGAGTTCGTATGCCGCACCTCTTCAGGGCTCGCTGGATCATTACGTTTCCATGTCTGGTTTTTACATCATGCACAACACCGGCATTGGCCTGAGGTGTTTTGCTTACGGAATCCTACTGATTCCGTGCCTTTTTTCGCTTGCCTACAACGCACTCGCACTGGGAACCATGTTTGGATACATGGCCCGTCCAGACATCACTGGTGGAGACAACTTCTTTGAGTTTGTTACCGCACACGGACCTTTTGAACTGACAGCGATCGCATTAGCGGCTGCGGCCGGTTTACGAATCGGTCTCGGCCTGTTTTATACCGGCGGCTTGGCCCGCACCGAATCGATTCGTGTGAATGCCATGAAGGCTGTTCCAATCATGGCCGCCTCGGCACTGCTGTTCACTCTGGCTGCCTTTACGGAAGGATTCATTTCTCCCAGCCCTCTTCCGTACGTTGCAAAAGCAGTCTGGTCGGTACTGTCATCTGGTCTGATCAGTTTTTACTTCGTGGTACTTGGTTTCCCCCGAGACGCAGGCGAGTTTGCATCTCAATTACCGGCAGGAGATCAACCCGATGCAGCTTGACCAGACTCATGTGGTGATCCGTTTGCGCAAGTTCACCGAAATTGGTGATCTGTCGCTCATCATGATGCGACGCTATCCCGAAGCTTTGCTGATGGGATTTGTTACAGGAGCCATTGGCTGGGCAATAACGAATATGATCTTGCTCGGTTGGATTCCGTGGGAGGAATCGTCGTACGGCCTTGACGATCAGGCGGCGTTCGGTGAAGTCTCGCGATACCTGGTTTGGATGACGCTGCTGGTAATCCTTCAAACGCCCGCTGCTGGTGTTTTCACCACACTTTATTTAGGGCAAGCAGTCTTTGAAAAACGTCCGACGTGGAAATTCGTCTCATCGGAGGTAAAACGGCAGTTCAGAAGATGGTTCTGGGTGTTGGGAGTAAAGCGTCTGGCCATACCAGCAATGATTTTACTGGCCTTTCGGTGGGGGCAACCAGCATCCGGATTCTGGGACCTTTTCATTCCACTCGCAATTCTGCTATGGGTCACCGCGTTACGGGCAAATCGTCCATTCGCTCCCGAAATCCTGCTGTTGGAGCAATGCCCACTACAAGGTTCGTCCGAATCAGTGATCACCATGGCCAAACGCTCTAAATCACTGCACGGTCCAATGAGTGGTGAACTCACAGGTCGCTTTGCCTCCGTTGCAATCATTTTGGGCGGCATCGTCGTGAGCTGTTTCTACACGCTCATGTGGTTCCGTGGGATCACATTGGGATACTGGAATTTTATGAACCTGACGGTTCTCCTTGTTTTTTTTCCGCTGGCGTTGTGGATGGTTGCCGGTGCGAGCGTGATCATTCGATTGCTGAACTATCTTGATACGAGGATCCGACTTGAGGGATGGGAAGTTGAATTGTCGGTGCGTGCAGAGTCGCTGCGGCAGTTTGGAAGTGAAGAATCGGACAGCACCTCCCCCCCAAAGAACAAAGCGGCGCGGGCGGAAAACCCGTCCAAGCCGAAAGCCAAACGCCTTCAGAATTCGGGGGCAAGCCAGTGAACATCGTGTCGAAAATACACACCGCACCCTCCTGCTTCAGAAGAATACAACTGACATTGATCAGTGTCTTTTTCTTGCATTCAATTGCGACTGGTCAGCAAAGCGAGATTATTGAGACGTCTCCAGTGACTGACGCGTTGAGCACAACGATCTGGTTTGACGCGGAACAGAACAGCCTGAAACCGGTTGCTGTCAATCCTCAAGCAGACGATTCACTGAACCGGAACAGTCGCTGGCTACCCAAACCACCCCAAGTAAAAACGAGCCAAGGTACTAACCTCCAAAACACACCGCAAGGGAACCCTGGTGGGGCACCAACTGGCGGAACTACATTATTCAACTCCGGACTTTCAGCGTTGAACCTGCTCGGATGGCTTACGCTTGGTATCATTGTGGTGGCCGGCGTAGCTGCGATATTTTACGTTCTAAGCCGAGTTGAAACGCAAACAAACAAGATTAAAAAAAGTGGAACGAGTGCGTTGTCAGGAAAAACACCTGACGAACAGACATTGGAACGCATCAAGCACTTGCCCAAGGAATTACGCCGCACGGATGTCAACCTGCGTTCGGAAGCTCAGCGACTGATGCAAGCCGCCCAGTACGAGCAAGCGATCATCCTTTTGTTTGCCCACCAACTTCTGTTGCTTGATCGTTACGGAATTCTGCGTTTGAACCGTGGAAAGACCAATCGGAAGTACATTCGCGAAACACGCGCCACCAATGAGCAAGTGGCTCATTGCCTTGAGGCGACCATTGCCGCATTTGAGCGGTCATATTTCGGCCGCCACAAGATCAATCGCATCGAGTTCGCAGAGATGTGGCAATTGAATGAACAGCTGGAAACGAGGCTTGAAGAAAAGCAGGAGGAAGCAGCATGATCTCGGGCATGACCAGGCTCCTTACAACTGTCATGACATGCACTCTCCTGCTTGCGTCTGGCTGTGAAAAATTAACAACAGACTATGGCAAGACAAGTGGAAGCTCAGCATACTCAAGCATCAATGGCTACGGTACTTTTCGTCAGGCGATCAAGAACGCAGGGTTCGCTGATCGAGAGATGAGTCGGCTCACAGACCGGCTCAAGAGAAGCACGGACCTCGTGGTCTGGGCTCCTCAAAACACAAAGCCTCTCAATCGCGAGGCGGTCGAGTGGATTGATTCCTGGCTCAAACAGGCGAACCGCACGCTCGTTTACATTAGTCCAGACAGCGGCAGCGAAGTCGAATACTGGAAAGCAACGATGGCGTTGGCACCGCCTGAAAAACGCATGGAATACCGGCGACGGGCCGCTAACAGTCAAACGCAACGCAGGCAGAATCAATTCAACGCGAGTCAACCGCCTTCGTACAAATGGTTTACTATCACCGAGTTGCCGAAACCGGAATCCGTCAAAGGTACCAAAGGACCGTGGGCTCCCCAGGACGCAGGAACAGGGAACACAAGAAACCGGGGAACCGGGAATATTGCCTCTCCCGTCACACCACTTGAATACAAGGTCAGCACGGCGCCGAACTCCAAGAAGGACACAAGTCGTGTTCTATTGGAAACAAAGAACGGCACACCATTCGTTGTCAAAATCACCTCTGATCAATGGAACAACTCACAGATATTCGTAGTTTCATCAGGATCTCTACTATCAAATTTTGGACTCACGCAAAGATCAAACCAGTTATTGGCTGACAAGCTCATTCAATCAGCGGCATCGGTCAAGAAACCGGGCCCGCAGGCCGGCTTCCTGAACAACAATGGAAGCGATCTGATCGTTAGCAATGCAGACAACGGGCCACCCGTAGCTTCTGGAATGGAGGTATTGACCGTGTGGCCAATCAGTCTGCTGACCATGCACGGCATTTTCCTCGGTTTTGTCATCTGCCTGATGCTGCTGCCGATCTTCGGACGCCCCCGAAAAATCTTGCACGTAACCTCGGGCAACTTTGGTCACCACCTTGATGCTGTGGCTTCCCTCATGCTACGCGTGGGTGGTGAAAAGTACGCTCGTACAAAAATAAGTGACTACATGAAACGGATGCGAGGTGAAACGTCGGGTCCTTGGATCCTCAAAGAGCAACCTTCCAGCCTGCACCAACCTGTGCACACCCTGCGTCCCAGCCGGCTCTCGGCCCAAAGGACGGCACAGGTAACCGCGGGGGAATCGCAACAACCCAAATCACAAGCCAACGCAACTGCATCTCCTGCTCCAACGTCGTCTCTCAAAGACAACGATGAACCAGAGAAATCCCAACCTGATGGAAATAAACTTGAGTAACATTCCCCCTGAAACCAATAGCGGTTCACCAGCAGATCCAGCCCGCCAGATAGTGAAGTCTGAGAAGTTTGCTCCTGTGCAAAAACTTTACAATGACATCGCGCAGGAAATTGGAAAACTTTTTGTTGGGCAGGAAGAACTGATTCTCGGCAGCCTGACGGCTCTTTTTGCCGGTGGTCATGTACTGATCGAATCTGTCCCAGGACTTGGCAAGACCTTGTTTGTCCGCACGATGGGCCGAGTCCTGGGCTGTGAATGTGGAAGAATCCAATTCACTGCAGACCTCATGCCATCCGACATCACGGGTGCACCTGTGTATGACATGCAGAAATCGGAATTCCGATTTCGAGCTGGGCCTGTCTTCACGCAATTCCTGCTAGCTGACGAGATCAACCGCTCACCAGCCAAGACGCATGCGGCCCTGTTGGAAATCATGCAGGAATACAGTGTGACCATTGATGGCACCAGTCATGAAGTACCGAGACCCTTTCTGGTCATGGCAACACAGAATCCACTGGAAAGCGAAGGCACCTATAATCTGCCCGAAGCACAACTCGACAGATTCATGTTCCTTCTCAAGGTCGAATACCCCACTGCAAACGAGGAAATTGAGATCCTCAAACTGCATAGCCAACAGGTCGACCTGAACCAACGCTTGAACGAAGAAGTAAAAACGGTAACCTCCCCGACTGAATTGTTGGAGATGATCGACCTGTGTTCCCAAATCAGGATCGAGGACAGCCTGGTCGATTATATTAATCGGCTTGTGCGAGCGACGCGGACGTGGCCCGCGTTCCACATTGGCGCCTCGCCGCGAGCTGGCCTCGCACTGATGCAATCAGCCAGAGTCCTCGCCGCGTTCAGTGGGCGTGATTTCGCAACCCCAGATGATGTCGTAGATATTGCGTTACCCACCTTGCGGCATCGCATCCAACTGACGGCGGAAGCTGAGATCGAAGGACGCACCTGCGATGAGGAACTGGGAACCCTGATCAGAGGTATCGAAGTACCTCGCGATTAAGGCAGAAAAAAGTTCGCCCGGATGACGACGGTTCGAAGTTGAACGGTCAACCTGATTGAACCATGAGGGCTTTTGAAGACCTGTGACTCGTGGCAGGTCCCTCGCCAAGGTCACCCTGCGAAGCTATGGGGCTTCGAAAGTAGGTAAGCTTTGCAATGCCCACTGTCGAGCCATTTCAAGCTTCTCACTTTGGGGCCCATGCAGCATTAGAAGCCCCTCGGCACCGCCGACGATATCAAAAACAGCCTCGACTTCTTCAGCCGTGAGTAGATTTCGGGCTTGATACATCCGTACTTCGGCCAGTGTTCGCAATGATCGGGACTGAGGGCTGCCCACCAGTGCCTCGACACGACGTCGAGCGATTTCTGGGGTGAGAGCAGGCAGGTCAGACACGGTGGCTGCTCGATCAATGAAGGCAAACAGCGAATTCAGCTGTGCCATCACGTAATCTCGTTCGGTCTGGCGCCCAGCTCGTGTCATCTGTGCCGCTTCTGCATTCGACATTCCTCTCGAGACGATTTCCTGCTTCCCTGTGGCAACATTCATGAGTCGGCAGCGTGATGTGTTTTTTACGTAGTCATTGCGTCCGGCGTTCAGCACTACCTCGAAATGAAGAAGCAGGTCCACCTGAGCGGCTCTCGCACTTTGCATCACATCTTCGAGATCACCTTCCCCAAGAAAAATGATTCCTGGTTGCCACATCGCCATCGGCTCACCGGCGTCCATCAACATTTCATTGACAGCTCCACCGACAACGTGTGAAGAGGCTTCGCTTGTCGGTGCGGTGACTGTTGAGAACAGTGGACCAAACGCTCCACCTTGAAAACGCTTTTTGAATTCTTCTCCAACAACGGTTGCTACCAGACCAAGATTTTTGTCGAACACCACGCGTGCCTGATCACTCAACATTTTCCTCGATGGGATGGAAGGTGTTGCCGAACCGGCGGCGTCTCCTTGGGGTCGTCCTGAGCCTCGACCGTAGCCCTGCTCCATCCCCATTTCGTCGCCCATCTCTTCATTCATCCCATCTTCCATTCCCTCATACATACCTTCATCTTCGATCAATCCCCCAAGTGCACCCGCAGCGCCCCCAGGAAAGCCACCACCTCGTCCCCCGGGACCTCCGCTAACACTTAGATCACCCCCGCGACCTCCACCGCCTCCGGGCGCACCAAAACCACCGCCGCTTCCTGAAGATGAGGCGCCCTCTTGTATCGGTTGGGCGTCACCCGTGATATCACCACGGATGGCCAAAGAAACACCCCAGCGGATATTCCAGACAGGGCGACGCAATAACGCGTTGTACTTTACAGTCTGCAATGCAACCAAAGCATCACGTTCTTCCACAGTCATGTGACCAAACATCAAGGCGAGGGCCAATGGATGATTCCCTGCTTTGAATGCATCTTCCGCGTCACGTCCCAGAAACGGACCGGACTCGGCAACGGCGGCCTGAGTGGGTGCAAACAACGGCGAGAAACTGAGCTGATCACGCAAGGAGGCGAGCGTCGCACCATAAACATCCATCGCATCGGCTTGTGGCGAAGAAACCATCGCCCGTGATCCGCTGCCGCGTCCACCACCGCTACCATAACCGTAGCCGCCGTCATCTCCATACCCCGAGCCATCGTCACCAACATCGTCCATCATTTCATCCATGTCTTCTTCGCTACCATACCCTCTCCCCGAGCCGTAGCCTTCTGCCCCCATGTCATCATCGCCCATGTCTTCCTCGCCCTCCATCATCTCCTCTCCATAACCGGATCCGCCGGGATATCCTGAGCCACCGGCTTGGGGACTGCGGGGCCCTGCTGGAGCTTGTGCCTGGGCGGCTCCGTCAGTGTGGAGCGAGATGGCGACGCAAACAAAAAACAGGTTGACTGAAAAAACAAAGCGGCCTTTGAGCACTTCAAGAAGGCGATTTGCGTCAGTGTCCGGGGTCGCAGTTCGAAAAACAGGCATGTGATTCGAGTCTCAAAGAGGAGGATATTTGTTGGTCCGGAGGGTCGTTGAATCCCTCAACCTGGTAACAGGTGGCATTTTGGGTAAGAAATCTCGTGCTTCGCAATAGAAGTTCGTACCCACAGCCCCCCTGTATGCGTATGATAGACGGTCCTCAGGCAAAAAGGGTTGCTTTTCTTCTCATTCCGCCAAGCGGATCTCCCGGTTTTTTCCTGAGATTTTCCCCAGCGGAAGGGAACCAGCCGCAGCATGATGCGTCAAATTACGTCAGTCTACATAGATTCCGCCTCAACACCCCCAGAAAACGATGGCCAAACCCGTCGCCAGATTGCAGAAACGGAGAAACCACCGTCGACGGCTACTGGTTGAGCACTTGGGTGATCGTAGAGTTCTCGCGGCGATCACTGGGGCAGTTTTCGAAGATTTGAATCACTCTTTCCAGCTCGATGCTGGCGATGCGGAGGCCCCTTACCGCCTCATCTACATCGACACCAACCAGAACACCCGGATTGACGCTGGTGAGCCGTATGCTCTGGCGGATGCCGAGGGCAATTACCGCTTCGATAACGTCCCAGACGGTTTACACGAGTTGCGGTTATTCAACGGAACCGAGACCCAATTTCAAACAACCCCCGTTTCTGCAACGCTCGAGGGTCCCGTTTCGGGTGTTTCAGCAGGAATTCAATTGGTGAGTCATGGTCGGACACCGATCGCATTGACTAGCCAGTCCGTTGTCTTCGGCGACCTCGACACAGGGACGACAACCGAGATCAACTTTGGTGACCAGCTGACAAGACTGCAATTCCTGCCTAACGGTGACCTCCTTGCCATCGGTGCGGGGGCAGATGGCGAGACAGCTTGGCAAATCGACGCAGAAGCAGGCACTAGCACCGCCGTCAATTTGGCGGAAACTGCCACTCCGACGCCCTGGACTGACTTGTCAATCGATCCCTCAGGGCGAGGTGTCCTGCTCGAGCCTACAATTTCATCGGAAACAGGCGAAAGTTTACTGGCGATCCGCGAACTCGACGCCAGCAATGCCGAGGCGATCTCCGTCTCGGAGATTTTACAGACGATTCCGGCTGACGCTGAGGTGCTGGCATCGGATGGAACAAGATCTGTATTCGCATGGTCTGACAGCGGCGGGACTCAATTATCGCTCTGGAG
>JAPOKD010000315.1 GCA_029977825.1 Planctomycetota bacterium
ATGATGGGCATGATCCGGCCCCATTGCTAAAGCAAAAACTGGTAACAGCGATAGCGCCAGCGGAAGACAATGGTGTGCTGATGGAAATTCAGACAACATTGACGTCAGTGGCGGAATCTCTGGAACTGGAACAGACCAATTTCGGTTTGTTGGCGGTTCGGGTTGCTGGATCGATTTCAGCGGTGTTCGGTGACGGTGTTCTGACTGGCAGCGGTGGTCTGCAGACAGAAAAAAATCTGTTTGAAAAAGCTTCTGCCTGGATGGATTACAGTGGGTCAGTTGATGCAGGAATCACAGAGGGTCTGACGTATTTTGACCATCCGGAAAATGCGACTTATCCAAGCAAATGGCATGTGCGAGATGATGGCTGGATGGGCGCATCCGTTTGTGGTGATGCCCCGATCATGTTGCACCGCGATCAGCCGACTACGTGGCGGTATATGATTCATGCTCACGCTGGACCTGCCAATATCGAGTTTGCCAATCAACTTGCAGATGAATTTGGACGTCGACCACCCTTCCGGATCCAACCCGCCACGAAACCCCATCATCAATATCAGATAGAGAGAGCATCCAATGAGTGATTTTATCCGCAAGCCGGCATCGACAGTAGATTCGGTTGCTACGATCCGTGGCCATCAGCATGAACGGGACCGCCGGCTATTTTTACAGGCGGGTATGGCGTTGGCTGCTTCAGGAGCAATGGCGTCATCGGCTCCTGCAGATGACCCCGAGAAGCAAACACAGGATTCGCCGGGTGAACGGGTCGTCATGGGCATCATGGGAGTCAATGGTCGTGGAAGTGCGATCGCAAGAGGGATGATGGCCGCGGGTAATACTGAGGTTGCCTACGTTTGTGATGTTGACACGCGAGCAGCCGGTCGAGTCAGTCAACTTGTAGGTGAAGTTCAAAAGAAAGAGCCCAAGATCGTTGGTGACTTTCGACGTATCCTTGATGACACTGGCGTTGATGTACTGGTTGTTGCAGCGCCGAATCATTGGCATGCGCCGGCTACGATTTTGGGTTGTTCTGCTGGTAAACATGTATACGTTGAAAAACCTTGCAGCCACACGCCCGAGGAAGGTGAGATGGCGGTTGCTGCAGCGCGAAAAAACAAACGTACCGTTCAAATGGGAACGCAGCGTCGTTCATGGCCCGGTATTGTGGAGGCCATTCAGCGTATCCATGAGGGTGCAATCGGAAAGGTTCTCTATTCACGTACCTGGTACAACAATCGACGGCCATCCATCGGGGTAGGCAAGTCGGTGGATGTTCCCGATTGGCTGGATTGGCGATTGTGGCAGGGACCAGCGCCCGACCGGCCCTACAAGGACAACGTGGGCCACTACAACTGGCATTGGCATTGGGATTGGGGTAACGGTGAACTTGGCAATAACGGAGTGCATGGTATCGACGTGGCTCGCTGGGGCCTCGAAGTAGATTATCCCATTCGTGTGACGGCTGGTGGAGGTAAGTACCGTCATGATGATGATCAGGAAACGCCGGACACCTTGATGGTGACGATGGATTTTCCAGAAGGGAAATCCATCACATGGGAAGGGCTGAGCTGGTCACCGTTGGGTGCACATGATTCAGGTTTTGGAATCAGTTTTCATGGTTCCGAGGGTTCGCTGGTGCAACAGGGAACAGGCTATGTCATGTATGACATGAAAGGGAAAGAAATAGCAACCGGGAACGGTGCTGGCGGTGATAAAGACCACTTTGCTGATTTTCTCAATGGTGTTCGCACCGGGCAATTAACAAACGCGGATATAGAGATCGCTCATAAAAGTACTTTATTGTGCCATCTAGGCAACATTGCGTACCGTACAGGAAGTGTCGTCAACACCGATCCATCTAATGGCCATATTCTTGACAACCCCAAGGCTCAGGCGCTTTGGGGACGGGAGTATGCACCCGGTTGGCAACCGACAGTTTGATCCGATGCTGGTTTAATTGTCCATTTTCAAGAGGCGGCGCAGGGCAGCAGTCAACAGGCAGGTTGTGCGGTACACCAACGATTGCGCTGGCTTTTTGAATTCATGGCTGTTCCGCGTGTGATGATTCCGACTGTGATCAGTGCGCGACGCATTGACCTTGCCGGATTAAGTGCCAGAATGCTGGAACATAACGCCACAATTCAGTGAGCATGCGGTGGTTCCAGACAACGAAAGACACATCGGACTTGGATCGGCAACGGGTATAGGCGTTGGCGCGATTGTAGGCGGTGGGATCTTGGCTCTTGCTGGTGTGGCTTTTGCAACAGCTGGACCAGCTGCACTGTTAGCATTTGCCTTGAATGGTTTCATTGCCCTGTTAACGGCACTGAGTCTCGGGGAGATGGCTTCAAAGTTTCCCGAGTCTGGCGGTACTTACGTGTTCAGTCGTAAAGTGCTGTCGATCGAGGCAGCCTTTGCTGTCGGCTGGATTGTTTGGTTTGCATCGATCGTTGCTGCCATGCTCTACGCGGTTGGCTTTGGATACTTCTCTGTATTATTGCTCCGTGAGTCGATCGACATATTGGGGTATACCGCGCCTGGATGGGCAATGGATGAGCGGTTGGTACCATGGATTGCAATTTCTGCTGTTGTCACGTTGGCACTCGGTCTGGTGCTGAAGTCGGGCGGTGGTGGCAACTGGGCAAACGCAGGTAAGGTTCTTGTCTTTGGTGTTCTGATTCTTGGGGGTTTGTGGGCGATCGCCCGGCAACCAGTCTCGCAAACGCAAGCGTCGCTCCAGCCATTCTTTTCGTTCGGTGCGGTCGGACTCTTTGAAGCGATGGGATTCAGTTTCATCGCTTTGCAGGGTTTTGATTTGATTGCAGCCGTAGGCGGAGAAATCCGTAATCCTGCTCGCAATATTCCCCGGGCGATGGTGCTTTCGCTCGTCATTGCTCTGCTGATTTACCTGCCCCTGTTGTTCGTGATCACAACGGTGGGTGTTGCTGCTGGAGAACGTATTGCCGATGCTGCGGCGGAAAATCCAGAGGGAATCGTCGCTCTTGCTGCCAGAAAGTATCTGGGGGCTGCGGGCTATGGGTTTGTGCTCGTAGCTGCCGTGCTATCAATGTTCACGGCCTTGCATGCGAACCTCTTTGCTGCCTCGCGGATAGCGTTGGCGATGGCACGTGACCATACGTTGCCCTCGGTAATGAGCCGTCTGTCATCACGCCGGCACACCCCCATTCATGCAATTGCAGTGACGGCTGCACTCATTTCCATTCTTGTGATCGCTCTGCCAGATGTCGCGGCTGCGGGTGCTGCTGCCAGCTTGATTTTCCTGATTACTTTTGCGATGGCGCACTGGCTGGCTGTGTTAGTCAGGCGTCGGAGCGTTAGTCAGCCACCTTTTCAAGCTCCGTTGTACCCGGCGGTGCCGCTGATTGGTGGATCAGCCTGCGTGGCGCTGGCTGTGTTTCAGGGGGTGGTCGTACCTTCCGCTGGGACAATTGCAGTCGTTTGGCTGAGTATAGGCGGCCTTCTGTTCTTGACGCTTTTTGCCCGGCGGGCACGGCTGAAGGATGTTTCCAGCATGGCTGCCAATCCAGAGCTACTTCGGTTGCGGGGAAGTTCACCACTGGTGCTGGTGCCAATCGCTAATCCTCGAAACGCCGAAGCCATGATTTCACTCGCTAATACGTTGGTGCCTGCTGCAGTTGGTCGCGTCTTATTGCAGACGGTTGTGGTCGCCCCCAGTTCGTGGGATCCCGATGCGGATCCCACACCAGCCGACCAGTCTCAGAACGTGCTGCGAGAGTTGCTTCGCGCATCGTCCAAGCTCAACGTGCCTGTGGAAACCCTGACGACGGTATCACCGGATCCGATGCCAGAGATTGCTCGTGTTGCCAAGTTGCACCGTTGTGAATCTGTGCTGTTGGGGCTTAGTGAAATCTGTAGCGATGAGACCGACTCACCTTTAGAGACATTGTTGGGGCAACTTGAGAGCGACGTGGTGGTTCTCAGGTCTTCCGGATTATGGAGCCTTTCAGAGACGCAAAGAATTCTCGTGCCGGTCGCTGGGCGTGGAGGGCACGATCATCTGCTCGCCCGTCTTCTGGCGAGTTTCTCAAGGCAACAAAAGTGCATGGTTACGTTCTTGAGAGTTCTTCCCGCTGCCGCTGATGTCCATGAGTTCAGACGTGCCAAGCGTGAGTTGGATCGGATGGCCCATGATAATTTTTTTGGCGGCTCCGAGCAGGTCGTTATCAAGAGTGATGACCCTGTTCATGTTGTTTCCGCTGCGGCCGAAGGTCAACTTGTGATATTGGGTGTCCAGCGGATTGGGCCTCGACGCAAGCTCTTTGGGCACTTCACTCGCAAAATTGCCAATCAGACGGACAGTCCGCTGATTGTTATCAGTCGACGGGGTTAAGCAAGCTGTTGATGAGTGCTTGCAAGCCCTGGTGGAGATCATGATTCGGCATTTCGCCGGTCCGCATCGAGTGTTGTTGGGCTTCAATCCCGAGCTGATGCACGGCGATGTTTCCCAAACCCCATGAAGGACCTGGGTAGTTTTGTGACTTGGCCCTCAAGTGATCTGTGACCTTGAATCAGGCTGCATGGCTGGTTCGCGAGTCGTGATCACAGCCGAAGCCAACTCATTTCGGGTCAGGGGTTGTATCGACCTCCGTGGATAGTTGCTTCAGTTTTGGACGGCGTTTTCTGCGGGTCTTTTCTGGAACCATGCCACGCATGGCTTCCAGCTTCCCAAAGCAGAGCAGGCGATCATTAGGTTCCAAAGTTCTTTTCAAGCGAGGGTTTGGAATGACCATTTGTCCCCGATAAAGGGTCAACACGTTGATGTCCTGCTCCGGGAGGCCAGATTCGTCTATTGATTTTCCGATGAATGCAGAACCTTCCGGAATATGGAGTTCGGTGACACCATACCCTCGACTGACAGATAGTCGTTGGCGGACATCCACTTCTGGAAAGTCAATCTGGGCAGCGATGTAGTCGACGATTGCGCCCGCGATATCCAGTTGTGTGCAGGTCTCAATTCCCTCGAGGCCGGGTGACGAATTGACTTCCATGACTTGCGGACCTTCGTCACTTTCAAGCATGTCAACACCAGCGACACGCAGTCCCATGATTTGTGTGCATCGCACGGCTGTCTGGCAGTAGGTTTCGTCCAGAATGACACGTTCGGTTCTGCCACCACGATGGACATTGCTGCGAAACTCCTGTCCTTGGGCCACACGCCTGATTGCAGCAACGACACGGTCACCCACGACAAATGCACGAATGTCTCTGCCTTTGCTTTCAGAAACAAACTTTTGAATCAAAACATTTTGGCGGGTGCTCTGAAGCGTTTCTATGATTGCTTCAGCGATCTTGACACTTTCTGCAAGGATCACTCCAACGCCCTGTGTTCCCTCAAGTAATTTGATGATGATGGGTACACCGCCGACCCTCTCGATCGCTGGCAGGACATCCCGCTTTTCTCGAACAAATGTCGTTTCTGGAATACCGATCGCATGTCGGCTGAGAATTTGTAGGCAGCGTAGCTTGTCACGCGAGTTGGCAATGCCAGCTGAGGATGCAGCTGAGAAGACATCCATTTGTTCAAACTGGCGAACGACCGCAGTACCGAAGTAGGTAATCGAGGCACCAATCCGCGGTACGATCGCATCGTAGTCGCTTAGCGGTTTTGAGCGATAGTAAAGATCTGGCTCACCTTTTTCCAAGTCGATTGAGAATCTTAGAGTATCGAGCACCTTTACCTTGTGGCCGCGTTTGCTGGCTGCTTCTTTAAGCCGACGTGTGCTATAGCAGTTGGAGGCACGCGACAGAATGGCAAGCTTCATCTCAGTATCTCGGTAGAGTGAGTGACTGTATTACGACTTCACGGGTTGTCGGACTTTTTCGTCCGTTTGGGACGACCACCGAAATAGGATCTGCCGGGGTCCACCAACATGCGTCCACGCATGGCTTCCCTCCCGACCAGCATGCGAAAACCCATTTGCGACCGGTCTGCCAGCGTCAAGTCAATCGTCCATTCCTGATCCAACCACGAGGCAGTGGTTTGAATTACGATCCGGTCGGTGGCTTCACCACTCGAACTGCGAACGCTACGGATATCGTGCACCTCGGCGACGCAGCTGACTTCTATTTGTTCTCGACGCTGGATCGGGTGCACCTTGAATCGCACCAATGAACACCCTTCCCGTTGGAACTGCTCGATGTCATACGCATGGAGGCTTGAGGAACGTGCACCCGTATCAATTTTCGCCTTGATGCGTGGTACGCCAAGGTCGGGGAGTGACAACCATTCTCGCCATCCGATGATCATCAAAGGCGAATCGGTATTCAGATTTTGTTCGGGGTTGGACAAGAGTTCGCTCTTACGATGCTGAATTGCAGACAATCTCACCATATAGCCCTCAGTTGAACCCGCGCATCGCTGATTGTCCATACGGGAATTTGGGATGCAAATGATCCTGTGGGACCCTATGGGATTGGTGCACCCTTGTGGTGTGGTTTAGAATCCAACTCCCACACACCGGAGTTATCGTGGTCAAACGTCGACAGTCCCAACCGCCGCATGAAAAAAATGCTGAAAAACCGCGTGTCCGGCGCATTGGGTCGATTGTGGGCCAACTGATTTCCCGGCGTGGCTATGCACAGGTGTCAGCCAACGAGGCGATTTATCAATTGATGGTCA
>JAPOKD010001022.1 GCA_029977825.1 Planctomycetota bacterium
CATATCCGCGATCTACATGCCACGATGCTGCACTTGCTGGGCATCGATCATGAACGACTAAGCGTCCGCTTCCAGGGTCTCGATGCACGACTCACAGGTGTCGAACCCGCCCACGTGGTTAAGGACCTTCTTACATAGCGACGTAGTAAACAAGTTGAAATTTAATAGATCTGAACCTGGAAACTAATGATTCAGAGACAGCATGAGAAACAAAAGGGTGATTCGGTGAAACTGATCCTGATAATTACGGCAATGCTGCTGACTCTCTTTGCTTGCGGATCGCAGGCACGGGCAGACGATATTGCTCGGCAGGCCCGACATCTGTTGGCACAAAAGTGTTTTCTTTGTCATGGACCAGACCGAAACAGCGAGGACGCCCAAGAGACCGACCTGAGACTCGACCTGCGTGAAGTGGCACTCGAATACGAGGCACTCGTCGCAGGCGACGCGGCGGCGAGTGAAATGCTGACACGCGTGACGTCTCAAGATCCCGATTCGCAGATGCCTCCGCCAGGTCATGGAGCACCATTGTCCCAAGCCGAAGTGGATGTACTGCGGCGCTGGATTCAGGCGGGTGCGGTTTATGAAACGCACTGGTCGTTTCGCAAGCTGCAGGAAACGCAGATCCCCCAAGGAACGGACCGTCGCTCGTCTGGCAATCCCATCGACGCGTTCGTGCTCAAGCGGCTCGGCGAGAAAAGTATCCAGCCATCGCAAAAGGCTGACAAGCGGACTCTTATTCGGCGGGTTTATGCTGATGCCATCGGAATGCCGCCTTCACCGGAAGAGTTCCAACGGTTTATGGATGATCCTGCTCCGGATGCCTACCAACAACTGGTCGATCGGGTTCTTGAAAATCAACATTTCGGTGAGCGTTGGGCGCAACATTGGCTCGACGTTGCTCGCTTTGCCGAGAGTGGTGGTTTCGAATTGGATGGGATGCGACCTAACGCCTATCAGTTTCGAGACTTCGTGATCAAGGCGTTTAACGACGACCTGCCCTACAACCAATTCGTTCAGTGGCAAATCGCAGGCGACGAATTTGCACCCGATAACATCGAAGCGCTCAAAGCGACCGGTTTTCTCGGGTGTGGTGTTCGCAATGCGGTCATCACGAAGAACCAGGTGGAGAAGGAACGTTACGACGAACTCGACGACATCCTTTCCGCGACCATGACATCGATGCTTGGCCTCAGCATCGGCTGTGCCCGTTGTCACGATCACAAATATGATCCGATTACTTCAGACGATTACTATCGCCTGCTCTCCACGTTTGCCACCACGGTTCGCGCAGAAATCACGGTGACGCAACCATCAGCCGAAATAGACAAGGCGCTGGAAGTCTTTGAACGTGACCACCAGAAGCTGGTTGCCAAACTGGCGGACTATGAAAAGGAATCTCGCAACAGCCAGTCGTACACGAACCCCGCGATCAAGCACCAACCGTTGATACTTAGCTCGTGGCAGTCAACCGGGCCGCTCAAGACGACTGGATATGTTGCCGGACACAATGCCGTTTTCCCATCCGAGAAAACGCCC
>JAPOKD010000514.1 GCA_029977825.1 Planctomycetota bacterium
AAAAGAAGTGCCTCGTGATCTGATCCTGGATGCGTTGCGGCAGGGCTGCATTGATCGGGTGATTCAACCGGTCCTGTGTGGCTCCGCCCTGCATGGCATCGGTGTGCAGCCACTGATGACTGCCGTTGGAAACTTTTTACCAAGTCCATTGGATCGTCCACCGGTGGAAGGGGTGGATCCCAAGAATGCTGACAAAGTCCTGATCCGCAATCCCAACTCGAAAGATCCGTTCTGTGGATTGGTCTTCAAGATTCTGCCAGCCAAGACGGGGGATAATTACTGGATTCGTGTGTACAGCGGCCAGCTGAAACAGAACTCGCGAGTGCAATGTCCCAATCGGAATAAGAAGGAGAACATCGCACAATTGTGGCAGATTCATGCCACCAAGAAAGATCGTGATGGCCAGATTGATTCGGTCGAGGCAGGTGACATTTGTTGTGTGATTGGTCCCCGTTTTGCCATCACTGGCGACACAGTGTGCGACACACGCGAAATGATTGAGCTGCCGAGTATCAACTTTGCAGATACAGTGATTTCTATGGCGATTGAGTCTGAAAGCACCAGCGACAAAAAGAAACTCGAAGAAACTTTGGACATGTTGCGGCGTCAGGACCCGACGTTTCGTGCGGTCGAAAACGAAGAGACCGGCCAGACACTGATCAGCGGCATGGGTGAGTTGCACCTTGAGGTGATCCAGCATCGCCTGACGAGAGACTTTGGTCTCAATGTCAAATTCTACAAGCCTCGCGTGAACTATCGCGAGACCGTCGCTGCCCAGGCAGATGTTGTTGGGCAATGCAATCGACAAATTGGATCAACGCAAATGTTTGCGCGACTCAACGTAACTGTTTCACCGCTTGAGGACGTCTCGGCGCCAGTACTGGTCTTCGATCGCTTGCCGCCTGAGGTGGGGCTGCCAAATGCGATCAGGCAGGCAGCCATGGACGAAATCCGCGAGCGAGCCGCCGGTGGCGGGTTGCTGGCAGGTTTCCCTCTTTCAGGGGTCCGTATCGATGTGACCGATGCGGAGATGCAGGAAGAGGGGAGTGATGAAGTTGCATTTCGGATAGCGGCTGGAGACGCGTTTGATCGAGGGATGGAGAAAGCGGGACCCGTCCTGTTGGAGCCAGTGATGAAGGTGGAAGTCACGACCCCGGGAGACTACATGGGTGAGCTTGTCGGAGACCTCCAGCAGCGTCGGGCAATCATTGCCGCGACCGAAACCCGTGGAACCATGACGGTGATCATTGCTCATGCCCCTCTGAAGGAACTTTTTGGGTACTCCGGTGCCGTTCGCAGCTTGAGTCAAGGCAGAGCCGCTGGCAGCATGGAACCGCTCAGCTACCAACCAGCACCCAAAGAAGACGCCGAGAGTTTCATGTTCTAGGCCCACCGACCGGCTTTTTGTCGTCTTTGCGTCAGGAAGCGGCCAATTCCCGAGGCCTCGTGATTCACTGATGCCTTGGTTTCAGGATTTGGTGAAAACGCAGTGAATGGGAAATCACGGTTTTTTTAACCTCAAAAGACGCCCGGGTTCACACCGAACCGGAACGCGAACGCTGGCGGTTGACCACCCAGTTCCAGTTCTTGAAGGGGTTGCGGAGTCCAGCGGGATTTGACGCGATAATTCTGGTACACCACTCACCGGTCCGCCGGCTTGGTAGACTATTTCGAAAACGCCGTTGCCCCATTTTTGCCGCTCTCCTACTATCACGCATAGGTGCAGGAGTAGGTGAGGTGCAATGGCTCTCCCCGTTTTCGCCCATTTATTCAAGCTTCATCGAATCAAACCTACTGGGATTTCATCATGGTCAGGCGTTCGCATCAGTTTTCAGGATCCAAAGATATCGCGGCTCGGCCGGTGATTCGCCGCAGACGCCGTAATGGGGTCCCATTTCGTGGCCTCTTGGTGGGCTGCTTCGCAGTTCTCGTGATCATGGTCAGTCCGGTGGCTGCCATGGCTCAAGCCGCTGAGCAGGCCCCCGTGCAACGGATCAAGCCAGCGGGGAACGATCGTATTGTCGCTCGCTTGATCGCGCAGTTGATGCCGAAAAACCATATTTCCGCGAGAGGATTGGATGACACCATCAGCCAGCGTGCACTGGCTCTATTCACCAAGTCGCTTGATCCACTCAAGCTGTACTTCTATCAAAGTGATATCGATGAATTCAATCGAAATGCCAGTCAGATTGATGACATGGTTCAGAAGGGTGATCTTTCGCTGGCTTACAAGATTTTCGAACGCTTCATTCAGCGTGTTGACGAGCGAGTAGCTGTCGCTCAGGAATTGCTCAATGGCGATTTCGATTTCACCAAGGACGAGGCTATCGTCGTTGATCCGGATGTTGCTGAGTACGCCAAGACACCAGCCGAAGCGAAAGATCGCTGGCGTCGCCAGATCAAGTACGCATTGCTTGATCTCAAAGACGAGGGCAAGGTTGGTGAAGAGGCTGTCGATACACTTCGTCGTCGATACGGTCGTTATGCAAGACGCTGGAAAAAAACCGACAGCGACGATTTGCTTGAGATGTTCCTGACCTCGGTCACCAACGGGTATGACCCGCACTCAACTTACATGTCGCCCTCAACACTCGAGGATTTCCAGATTCAAATGAGTCTGAACCTTGACGGGATCGGAGCACAACTTCGTGAGAAGGACGGCAACACCGTGGTTTCTCGAGTAATTCCTGGTGGTGCTGCAGCCAAACATGGCAAGCTGAAATCAGATGATGTGATCGTGACTGTCGGTCAGGGTAAATCAGGCGACTCGGTTGATATCGTTGAAATGCCGCTTTCCGATGTGGTTGACCTGATCCGCGGCAAGGCGGGAAGCACGGTACGGCTTGGTGTAAAGCCGGGTGGTGTCGGTAACGTGGAAGAGTATCAGATCGTACGTGCAACCATCGCTCTCGAGGAGTCGGCTGCACGTGGTGAGATCATCCAGCACAAGAATCCCGATGGTGGTAAGGAACTGAAAATCGGGTATATCAATCTGCCCAGTTTTTATCTGGATATGGATGCAGCACGACGGGATGAGAAGAACTTCCGAAGCAGCACGCGGGACGTGCGACGCATTCTCGATGACTTCAAAACCAAAGGTGTTGACGGGATCGTGCTCGATCTCAGCAAGAACGGCGGCGGAAGTCTGACCGAAGCGATCAATTTGACTGGTCTGTTCATCGATACGGGACCTGTTGTGCAAGTCAAGAATTCAGATGGCTCCGTTCAGGCCTACGCTGACGAAGATAGCGGTACTGCATGGGATGGCCCGCTGGCTGTCCTCACCAGTAAGTTCAGTGCGAGTGCCAGTGAAATTTTTGCTGGTGCCATTCAGGACTACAAACGAGGGCTCGTCATTGGTGACCCTGCGACTCACGGAAAGGGAACTGTCCAGACATTGATGAATCTGGGGCAGAGGTTGTTCGGTAACAACCGACAGAACTACGGTGCACTCAAAGTCACCCTGCAGCAGTTTTATCTACCAGATGGCCAGAGTACTCAGCTCAAAGGTGTTTTGTCTGATGTGATTCTGCCAAGCCTGACGGCCAAAATGGACGTTGGTGAAGGTGATCTGAAATATGCTTTGGAGCACGACACCGTTCCCGTTGCACGCCACAATCTTTACAGCATGGTGCCGACTGACTTGGTCAATCAGTTGCGTAAGAAATCCGCCAAGCGGGTCGAGGAAGATGAGGACTTTGCTGATCTGCTCAGGCGTGTTGAGCTTTATGTGAATCAAAAAGATCAGGAGACGGTTTCGCTCGAGGAGGAGGCCTTTCTGGCACGACGCAAGGAACTTGATTCCCAAAAAGAGGAAGAGGAAGAACTGGAGCAGCAGATCGAAGACGCTGTAATATTTCGAGATAATTATTACAACACTGAAGTCATGAATATTGTTGCCGACTACATCGATGGTCTCCGAAAGGAGAATCTGGCAAAGGCCAACTGACCGTTGCTATTGTCAGTCCAGCGTTTTCAATCCCCAGCGACCACTGATCATGTGGTCGCTGGGTTTTTTTATGTGGATTTTTTTGAGGTGGTGCTGCTCGCAAACGTCACCATCGGGGTACTGGGACCCTGCAGCATGCTACTGCAGTCCTTACGCTCTGGTGGGTTGGCAATACGTGCGTTTTTTGCACTGCGGCCTCAGGGAGTCAGCGACTCACGGCGTCTCGGGTAACCAGCCAGCGATCGGCATGGATCAGTTGGGCAGGGTAGAGCTCGGGTGTATGGGGGCTGGAGAGAACGGTCTTGAGTGCGTTCTGTTTTCCTTTGCCGGCAACCATGAACCAGACTTGACGAGCGGAGTTGATCGCCGGCGCGGTGAGGGTGTATCGGTAGCTGTCAAGTTTTTCAACCCAGTTCTCGACAAACCAGCGTTCACGCTCTCGCAACGCGCTGGTTTCGGGAAAGAGGGATGCGGTGTGTGCATCATCACCTAACCCTTGCAGGGCTAGATCCCAGGTCGGGAAATCTGTGTCACCGAAATGTTGACGTAGTATTTGTTCATAGTGTTTGGCAGCTCGTGCTGGGGATTCGACGTCAACGGGTACTACATGAATGTTGCCGCGTGGGATATCGACACGATCCAGCAGTGCCTCGTGGACCATGCGTGCGTTGCTGTCTGCGTTGTCCACCGGCACATTGCGTTCATCACCCCAGAACCAGTGAATGTTGTTCCAGTCAAGCTTGCATTGGGCAATCAGTTCGTAGATCCGTTTTGGCGTTGAGCCACCCGACAGTGCGACGCGGAATATCCCGTTCGC
>JAPOKD010000374.1 GCA_029977825.1 Planctomycetota bacterium
ATCAACCTTTTTGGCCAAGTCCAGGACAGGTGCTGACTCAAGAATGCTAGCCGGCTCCGGATCGGACACGGAACGACTTTGTTTTAAATTTTTCTCTTCGTGATAAAGAGGTACCTGATATGGCCTGGTACGGTTCATCCAGGTTCTCGCATAGTTGGCGAGCATCACACTGAGGCCAACGAAATAAATCAAGCCGCCCAGCATTTGTAACGACCACACCATCTTCAGGAAGGACGTCGAATCGGCGAAGTCGTATTTCAGAATGCCAAGATCATCCATGGCATTCCAAGCACTACCCTGAACAAATCCAGCCGCGTAACCCGGCACAATGCACAATAACACCGCACCCGACGCCAGCCAAAAATGCAAACCGACAGCTTTTGAGCTGGCGATTTCTGTTTGAAACAACCTCGGGATCAGCCAGTAGGCCATGCCGATCACCAGCATTCCGCCGCATCCCATCAGCCCCAACTGAAAGTGAGCCGTCATCCACTCGGTGTAATCCACCTGAGCGCGGATACTCTTCACGCTCAACACAATATCTTCACAGGCATAAACCCCCAGCAGCAAAACTCCCCACTTGAGAAATCGCATCGAAGGATTGGCAGATTTTTCAGCATCCTTTCCACGGAACGTCAACCACACATTTGTAACAGCGCCAAATACAGCCACACCCAGCAGGATTCCAGACAACATGCCGAGACTGGAAACCCATTCGGACAACACGGTGTAATGCAACAATCGCGGCGCCGCCCAAGCACCTGCGAAGGTCAAAGTCCAAAAACTTGCGATCGTGAGTTTGTAACTGTAGATCGGGCGATTCAACACCTTTGGTACAAAATAATACGCCAGGCCCAGTGCCGGCATGATCAACAGAAACAACGCTGCATGGTGGCTATACCAGGCCTGCAACAGGGCATCCTGCATTCCAGTCGCCAATGAATCACTTTTCCACAATCCCGTCGGAAACACGAATAATGTGCATAGACTTACCAGCCCCATTCCAACTACAGCTGCAATGTAAAACCACAGCGACACATACATTCGCCTGACTCGACGGCAAGCCAGTGTCATCGAAAAATTCGATGCGAAAAACAGAATCCATACCAAGGCCATTGCCAAATCAATGGGCCACTCCGTCTCACTCAATTCACGCCCTTGAGTAATCCCTCTGGGTAACGTGACTAACGCAGCAATGATGATCGCCTGCCAACTCACCAGATGGAGCCAGCTCAACACCCCACTCCACATCCTCGCTTTACAAAGACGCTGGGTGCTGTAGTAGATTCCGGCAAACACGCCGTTGCCGACGAAGGCCATGAAGAACAGCAGCCCCCCAACCGGTTGGAGCCGACCAAAACTTAGCCACTCCACTCCGGCATCCTGCCTGGGATGCAGCAAGGTCGAGGTGACGAGCACGGCGCAGACCGCTGCGACCAGCCCCCAAAGCAGAGTCACTGTCAAGAAACCACGGACAATCGTGTCATCGTAGGAGTATGACTCCTCAGAAGCACCGTCCAGCATCATTACATCGGTCCCAGATGGATCATCAGGGGGAGTCCCGCTCAACACGCCGTTTGCCTATTTTTGCCAAGTAAAACCAAAACGAGAGCTTTCCAAATATCCTCGCCGGAAGACCCAATTATAGCAGGCGAATGCGTGATCGCATTGGGGCCAAAGGCGGCAGTATGACGCGGAATGGCAAATGGGACGCCAGATCATTGCTCTGCCATCGCGAAATGGAATGAAATGCAAAAGCAGAACCAGTACAACCTCTGGCACGACTGTTCAGTGTTCAGTGGTCCAACCAGTTATCCGACTTTTGGGCGAAACGCGAGGGAAATGATCTGAATCATCGAACGCATCACCTCCGAAATGGTCAATTTGCTGTAACCACGCTCACGCTCTGTGAACGTGATTGGGACCTCTGTCATTCGCTCACCTCGCTGATGCAGTCGCAGCAGAACCTCTTCCAGAACGGCATATCCGTTAACTCGCAAGTTCCCCAAACCAAGACTCGCAAGTGCGCTGACCCGATAACAGCGCATCGATCCACTGCAATCACGGATAGGCAATCGCAAACAGGTGGTCGCAAAACCATTGACCATTCGGCTCATCAACTTCCGACGCAACGGCCAGCCAATAATCTCACCACCAGAAACATACCGCGAGCCCACCACCACCGCCAAATCACTGTCTTCCAAAGCCTTGCTGAACAGCAAGCCCATCTGGTCAGGACTGTGACTCAAATCTCCGTCAAGATTCATGAAGTAATCGTAATCATGATCGACTGAATACTGCATTGCATAACGAATTGCACTGCCGAGCCCTCGCTCGTTCTCCCGGACCAACACCTGCACCGATACATCACTTTCGGCCATCTCTCTGACCAGTTCCGCAGTGCCATCAGGGGAGTTGTCATCAACAACAATCACATCAGCATGGGGTAACGCCTGCCTCAGGCCGGAAACCATCAATTCAATGTTTTCCGCTTCGTTATAAGTGCATACTGCGACCATCGATCGAGGTGTGCCCTGATCTGCACCGTGAGAGGTCGAGCTTGCATCTGAGTTAACAGATGAATCTGATGTGAATGATGAATTCGCCAAAGCTGGTTTTTCAAAGCGGAAAGAATCGAGATCTCACGTTAATCAGCGTTCGCTGAAACAACCACGGGATAAACCATTAACCATGACAAAAAACCGTTGCCGCAGCAAAATCTCGGATTGAAGAGGAACAATCGCGGTTCCAGACAACCTTTGAACCTGCCAGTTGCCCAGTGACAAGGCCTCACGCCACCAGAACCCAGGACAGCAGGCTGATTAGCGGTGCTGCTTACCAACGGTGTTGCCCACCAGCGGTGTTCCTCACCAACGGTGTTCCTCACCAACGGTGTTCGGGGCGATCAAGGATTTCACGTAGCAGCAGCGCCTGCTGAACTCCTCCGGGACGTTTCAACATTGCGACCAAATCTTCGGCAGAGAATCCGACTGATTTCTGAACGCCTGTTGTGGCAGTGGACTCAACATAGGGCGTGGAAGTTGAATTTCCCTTCGACCCTACCGCAGCTTCTGCCTTCTTATCCTGTGCAAGCTGGCTTGGTGCGGGAGCCCCCGAATGAGTACGTTTCCGCACTCTGGACCGTGCAGCTTGTCTCGATCGATCCTGATTTCCGGTCGCAGCCCGGGCGACGACGACATTTTCAGCCGCTGATTCCGATACAACTTGTGCCTCGATAATTTCGGCTTCCGGAACTGGTCGCGGCATGCGTTCAGTCCGCCGGTCCGAATACTGGGGCGGCACTCGTTTTTGCGGTGCAGTTTGCTCTTGCTGGGCCGCTTTGGCCTGACGACGCTCTGCAGCTCGCTTCAGAAAATCTTCGAGATCACCAGACATGATGTCGGTCCCTGTTTGAAGGCGTGATGCGTTGCTGGCTTACTTGGATTCAACCGAGTCACTGCCCCCATGAGCACTGACAGCCAAAGACTTTCTCATCTCAGTGTCAGCCGCGACATTCTGCAATTTGTAGTAGTCGAGGATATGCAATTTGCCAGTCTGGAAAGCTTCCGCCATGGCATGCGGAACAGCGGCCTGTGCCAGCACAACCGAAGCTTTGCTTTCCTGTATTTTTGCCTGATTCTCCTGCTCCTCGGCAACAGCAGACGCTCGCTTTCCTTCGGCACGTGCGCGTGCAACCTGAGTATCTGCCTCCGCCTGGTCAGCCTGAAGCCTCGCTCCGATGTTGGCCCCCACATCAATGTCTGCAATGTCAATGGAAACAATTTCAAACGCTGTCTGCGAATCGAGACGTTTTGCCAACACGGCCTTACTGATCACATCCGGATTCTCAAGGACCGCTTTGTGGTTTTCTGCAGATCCGATTGCACTCACAATCCCTTCACCCACACGGGCGATAATTGTTTCCTCGGTCGCACCACCGATCAATTGCTGCAGGTTTGCACGGACGGTCACACGTGCCTTGACCTTTAACTGGATACCATCTTTGGCTACCGCATCCAACGACGGTTTCGCTGCACCGCGAGGCGGACAATCGATCACCTTGGGGTAAACGCTTGTCTGAACCGACTCCAGAACATCTCTACCAGCCAAGTCAATTGCCGTCGCTTCACGAAACGTCAATGAGATAGTTTTCGCTTTCTTCGCAGCAATCAATGCGCGAGTCACCTGTTGAACATTTCCGCCAGCCAGATAGTGCGCTTCCAACGCTTTACTGGTCAGATCTGGATCACTGAGCCCAGCCTGTGTTGACATGATCTTGCTACGAACAATTGCACGCGAGTTTACTTTTCGGAAAGTCATCCCCAGCAGGTCAAAAATCGTAACCTGAGCCCCCGTCAGCATGGACTGGATCCATAAACCGAAGTAGCGGGAAATGATGAATAGCACAACCAAAACAACAACCGTGATCACAACCGCAACGATTGCCGTGCCCCGGCCCGACTGGGCGACCAAACTGATATCAAACATGTCTTGTTCTCAACGGATTCGCTTTCTGGCTATCACCCAACCATCGCGGGATGCTTAGCTGTCAACTCGATGATGGGCGATCTGCCATGCTCCATGATCCACCCAGTCCAGCATGTTACCACATTTTCGGGTGCATCTCGCTCCCGACCTGGGCATCTTCCTCCCCAGATTCCTCCCCTGAATGTTAACAGCCCCGGCATGCCCAAACACAGCCCCCGCGACCGGGTAAAAACGATCTGTTCTGCCCAGCCATTGCTTGTAAGCACCAACTGAGAGCCATCAGCTAGGGCAAACAGGGTGCAGCGAGGCAGGCCACGGGACCGAACCTTGATAGGCCCAAGGTGAGCATGCGTCAGGCTCTGATCAAAAAAAGCCCGGAAATTTCTCAATTCCGGGCTCTCCGTTTTTCTTGAATTCAGCGGCATCCACCGAACAGGTCATGCCTGATGCAACGAGACATAACAGTTTTCAACCACGGTTCGGCTCAGTCCTTCTTGTCAGCGTCTGCCTCGGCACCGGCGGGCGTGTTGTCTTCGTACTTGGCCTCGGGAATGGCGTCCGTGTCTTTGGTATTGAGAACACTGTGATAGACGGCAAACTCACCTGCATCGTCACCGGAGTTTTTATCCACAGGTTCTTCAGTCACCTTGGCAGCTTCCACGATCATCTCGATGACCTTCCGCTCAACAATCTGATTTCGGAGTGCATCCATCTGGCCCTGCTTTTCGAGTCTCGCCCGCACACGACGCTCTGGCGTATCACTTTGCTGTGCGATCAACGCGATCTCTGCATCATAATCAGCGTCGTCGGCATCAACGCTTTCTTCCTCAGCAATTTGCTCAAGGATGAAGTGCTCTCTCAGCGCGGCTTCCGTCGTGGCCTGTGCATTTTGCTTGGACGCGTTGACGAAACCACGAATACTGTCTTCATCAAAGCCGCTTCTTCGCAACTCAAGCACTTTACGCTCAAGCTCTCTCATCGTCTGACGCTTGACCAGACTTTCTGGCAATTCAAAGCTTGCGGAATCCGCCAGCAAACTGACGACGGCTTTGCGCAGTTCCTGCTGGGTTCGGTAATCAGCCTGCCGCGTGAGCGAGTCCCGAACAAAATCTCTGAGTTCTTCCTCGGATTCAAAATCACCCAGTTCTTCAAGGAATGCCGGTGTCAACTCTGGATTCTCTCGCTTCATCACCTCGACGATGTGGAAGGTCACGTCGATTTCGGTGCCTCGCATTTCTTCATCGTCGACACCATCGGCAACCGTCACTTTTCCGGTCTTCGTCTCACCTTCTTTGGCACCAACCATGAGATCCCCGAAACCTTCGCAGACGCCGTCAGAGAAGCTCAACCGTGATTCAAGCGTGACCTTCTCTTCTTCCATC
>JAPOKD010000345.1 GCA_029977825.1 Planctomycetota bacterium
AGATAACTCGCTTAGCTTTGGGCGCATGATGCAACGGGTTCACCACACCGAGACTGTCCTGAGATTGCTCAGTCTGGTCTGCAGTGGTCCGAGCAAGCATTGCGGTGAGCGCCGCCGCCCCGACGCCGACTCCACCTCGGCTTAGGAAGGTGCGACGATTGACCAGATTTTCCAAGTGTTGCAAGGGATTCATGATTATTCTCTGGTAATGCATTCGTGCAGATTGAGAATGGCACGTGCGGCTGATGTCCATGCGGCAAGTTCCACAGCTTCGATCATCGATGGTGCGGGCCGCAGGCCGATTTTCCCAAATTCAGAAGCACCGGCTGAGTTCGTCTTAAACTCTTCCCGATGTTTCTTGACTAGGCTCGTCAAAACCAAAAGTTCGTCTGACGTCGGCTCGCGCGAGAGGGCTTCGCGAAAACTGAAGTTGAGGCGATCAACGTCCGTGTTACCGCCTTCGGTGATCATTCGACGGGCGAGTTCTCGTGCTGCCTCAACAAAGGTCGGGTCATTGAGCAGTACAAGTGCCTGAAGCGGCGTATTGGAAACCGAACGCTGCACAGTGCACTCCTCACGAGTGGGTGCGTCGAATGCTGCCAACGACGGGTGCAAGAAAGTTCTCTGCCAGAATGTATACAGGCCGCGGCGATATTGGCTCTCCCCCGCATCCTGCACCCAGGTTCTCGTTGGAAAATTGAGATTCGCCAGATAGCCTGCCGGTTGATAGGGGCGAACGCTCGATCCACCAATTCGCGGTGAAAGCAGTCCACTGATTTTCAGTGCGTTGTCGCGTACGAATTCGGCATCCAGTCGCCATCGCCCTTGCCGCGCCAGGAGTTCGTTATTCGGATCCCGTTGAATGAGCGATGGTGTCGCCTCGGAGGACCGGCGATAGACGTTGCTAATCGCGATGAGCTTCATCATGTGCTTAATGTCCCAACCGCTCTCAATGAACTCATCGGCCAACCAGTCAAGCAGCTCGGGATGGGTTGGCGGTTGCCCCTGAGCCCCGAAATCACCTAGGTTGTTTGCCAATCCGCGTCCGAGCATGAGTTTCCAAAGGCGATTGACCATCACTCTGGCAGTCAGAGGGTTGGATGGCGAGACGAGCCAGTTCGCCATGTCGAGCCGTGTCAAACGTTGCCGCCCGTCCAGTGGAATCGAGCCAAGAGAGACCGGCACAGCTGGCTGCACGATTTCGCCGGTGTCGTCCTGCCAATTGCCTCGACCAAGAATACGGACGACGCGAGGCTCTTTCATCGACTTCGAGATAAGGACTTGAGCCTGTTGGGCAAGCACTTTCTTCTCACGTGTGGCATCGTCGATCCGCTTACGAAGGGCTGCCGTGCTAGGTGCTGTTGCGCGGAAGCGCTTTCGTAGTTGAGCCTGCTGAGCCTGACTCCGTTCTTCTGCTGTGATGGCCAGAATCTCGGCGATGTCTTGTTGCACCGCGTGCTCAGCGTGCGCGTCTTTTGATGTCGTGAATGCAAGGCGAAACCGACCGATCGTATGATGGTGACCAAAGTCTTGCGGCATCGTAATCGTAATGGTTTGCATCGTGCCGTCACCAATTGGCTTGGTGAAAGAGATGATCGCCGAATGGGAAGTGCCAATGCGCGGGTAAATCGCCCACGCTGTCATCAAATTGTCATCGATGAGATTTTCAATCGGGAACTGGTCTTGGCTGTAGGTGGCGGTGGCGCGCTGAAAGGTGACTGGTTTGTCACCGACTGAGAGTTGGCATGCGCCGAGTACAAAATTGCCCTTCTCTGCACGCCCTGGTCCTTTAGCTTTCAGTGACCCATGCGGGAGTACTTCCAGACGCAACGCAGTCACATCCTTGATTTCTGCATTAATCTTTATCGTGTATGAGTCCTTCTCTGGGTTCTCGCCAGATGCGAGGATCGAATCATCTGGCTGAACGGTCAACAAAGCCCCTTCACGGGATTGGGATTCGGTTGGGTGGAGTACTGTCCAGGTGGTATCGGTAAGCGATTCCACTAATGACGCCTCCCATTGAAGCTGTGCCTGATCAATTTCTACGGAGGGGGCGGCGAGTGCCTGTTGTGCTTCCGCGATCATCTTGTTCAGTTCATCGTCCCGCCGTTTCTGTGACGAGCTAAGCAGCGAAACCGGAGTCTGGATCCCAACGGGAGTTTCCTGAAGATCGGCGAAGAAGGCTGCAAAGCTGTAGAAGTCGCGCTGGGTGAGCGGATCGTATTTGTGATCGTGGCACTGGCAGCAGCCCATTGAGAGTCCGAGAAATATTTCGCTGGTATTTCGGACTCGATCCGCCGCGTAGATGGCAGTATATTCTTTGGGCTGCGCGCCGCCTTCGCGTGTTGTCTGGTTCAGACGATTGAACCCCGAAGCAATCTTTTGCTCGTTGGTTGCGTCCGGAAGCAAGTCGCCAGCCAACTGTTCGCGAACGAATTGGTCAAAACGTATGTTGTCGTTAAAGGCTTCAATCACATAGTCGCGATACGGAACATGATGCCGATCGTTATCGCCATGATAGCCATTGGTATCCGCATAACGGACCACGTCCAGCCAATAGACCGCCAAACGTTCACCGAAGTGCTGAGTGCTCAACAGTCGGTCCACGACTTTCTCATAGGCCTTCGGGTCATTGTTGGTGATAAAAGCATCCACCTCGCTTGGAGTCGGCGGCAATCCTGTCAGGTCGAACGAAAGCCGGCGAATGAGTGTGCGGCGATCGGCTTCGGCCATCGCTTCGACGGCTTCCGCTTTGAGTCGCCGATTTACGAACATATCGATGGCGTTCATCTTCCGCGACGATCTCGCGACGCCCGGAAGTTCGGGGCGTTCCAATGGAATGAACGACCAGTGCTCGGAGTACTCCGCACCTTCGTCGATCCAGCGTTTCAAAATGGAAACCTGTTCCTCCGTCAACCGCGGCTTCGTAGATCTGGGCGGCGGCATCATCTGATCTGGGTCATCTGACATGATGCGACGCAGGATTTCGCTGTTCGTCGAATTCCCCGGTTCGAATGCGTGTTGAATCGCCTCATCACGAATGTCGAGCCTTAAGTCATTTTCTTTGGCATCCTCGCTGTTTTGGTCTGGCCCATGACAGTGAAAACAACGGTCTGACAGAAGCGGCTTGATGACGCTTATGAAATCGACTTTTTGCGGCTCTTCTGCAGAAACCTGCCGAGCCGACGCCACGATACTAGCGGTCAAACAAACGCCGAGAAAAACGCGACCCCATTGGCCCGGTGCAATTCGCCCATTCAACCTCATGATCTTCTCGAGTTTGATGCTTCTCAATTATTCTGCTCCTTGACAGTCCCGGCGGCCGCTTCTTGAATTCGCAGTTCAGCCTCTTCCAGATGTGGTAACGCGTTCTGCAGCTCTTCAGGGAACCAGCGGCGGGAGGGATTCATGTGATTCCGGCTGCTGGCCGTTTGCTGACGGTTGCCATACAGAAAAGCCCAGTTTGTCGGACGCCAGTATCGGAACCAGAGATCGTTCTTGTGCCCAATCGCTCCTCGCAGCATCTCAGCCGATTCTGGTACGAGCGATCCCGAGGCCTTTGAGTCACGGTCGTTGTTGCGTTTAATCGACTTGACCTGATTCGCAAATCCCAGTTGCGATGCGAATGTGCGAGCTACAAGCCAGTGGCCGACAGAGTTCAAATGCAGTCCGTTGCGTGAAACGTCGGCCGTCCCATCTGATGACTGGATTGCGGCGAACAGATCGACGACAGGCAGGTTCTGCTGGCGTCCCAGTTTTCGGATTTCGTGGGCGTACCGTGCCAACGTTGTGTTCCGCGTGTCGATGTCCAAGTCCAACTGCAACGGATTGCGAAACGGCGTCGGAGTCACGAGCACGATGCGTTTGGTGTACTTTGCGATTTGATCGAGATGTTGCTTATAGGCTGTCATGAATTCGTCGAGCCGTTCAGGGCCGTCCAGCGATTCTGATTGTCCCATCCAAAAAAACACGATGTCCGATTCAATCTGTGTTCGGCCATCACGTTCGCCGTAGTCCGGCTTTGTCACTGCGTAGAAGTTGCGAGGGCGTTGTTGCTGGTAAACGGTGTCAGCCTGCCAAGCAAGGTTTCTCATACGCACCTTGTGTTGTGGATGCGCGGCTGCAAGCAGTGTTTCGAGATATCCGTGTCGTCCACTTTCCAACGCATTCGTGCCGCCCACAATCACGATCGTTTGGTCGCCATCGATGGTGAATCCATCGGTGAACGCGGGCACAGGATCTTTCCTTGGAACGAGCGGCCGAAGCAATGTTGGAATCTGACTATACTTGTGCAGCGCGACCAAATTCGCACCGGGCGCAAAATGCCATAGATTGGCTAGAGATTCACGCTCATCATCCAGTTGCAGAAAGAGTTGCTCGGGATTCCCAGCGATGCCGCCCGGGGCGCCGTGATCCATCACTCGAACGGCAATGACATTTTTGCCTGGTTTCAACACTCCAGCGGGGATCGGATAATTTCGCACCGTGTAATGGTGGCCAGGGTTCTCATAACCGCCGACCCGTGTTCCGTTGACCCAGGTAACGTCCATGTCGTCGATCTGACCGAGATGGAGCGTTGCGGCGGCTTTGGTCTGTTCAATCGATAGTTCGATGCTCTTTCGGAACCAAACGACGCCATCAAATTCAGGCAGCTCAACGGCGTCAAAATGACTTGGCACCTTCATTGTCTTCCACTTGCTATGATCGAAATTTGGCTTTGCCCAAGCATCCTCTTGTGATCCAGGATCGACTCCTGCGATCAGTTTCGACCAGTAAGGAAGTTCCTGCTTTGGCAGTTCCGCAATCAACTCTCTTTCGCTTAGCCTAGCCAATTCAATTTTCGGATTGTGTCTCAGAGTGGGGTTACGATAGTGGACCGTCTGTGCTTCGCCCGCGTGAATCTGCAAGGCGATCTTGCCAGACAATTCTCCCTCTGGATCGTCAATGGCCGTGCACAACTCGCCATTCACTGCAGTCCAGATTCGATGGCCCACGGCAAGAATTTCGTACCGGTTCCAGTCGCCCTTGTTCAAGACCTTGACGGCGCGATCATTCCAGTCCAGTTTCCCGCGACCATGTTCGTGGTACAGGTTGCCCCACACATTGCCGATCACCTGATCGTGACCGACGTCTGCCTGGTAACCCATTGCCTGCCCGTGAGCGTCTAACGGCCTCGAGCGAAACTGAATGCCGGCGTTGCGGTTGTAGGGGGTCAGCTTGACATCCAAAGCCAGATAAAAGTCCTTTACTTCAACGTCGGACCAGATGAACTCGTTCCTGGCAATGTTTTTATCTGAATGCCCAAGGATGACACCGTCCTTCACTGACCAGTAACCATCGTTGCCACTCCAGCCGGTGAGGTCCTGTCCATTGAAGAACTCTGTGTTCTCACGCGGCGCCGTGTCTTGTTGGGCCATCGCAGTGGCTGCGAACAAAATGCAGCTGGCGAAAAGAGTGATGAATATAAATCGCTTTTTCATTGTCTTTGTCTCGATAGACAGCTTTTCTGTCGGTTTGGATCTCAGCGGAACGGCCGAGGTTCTTCTTTGGAACTGTCACCGAAGCGATCAACAAAGGTTCAAGCCGTGATTTCCGGAGTAGTTCAGCCGCTGTCAGAGAGCTGCGTGGTAGATGCATCCATAGCATTCAGGAGCGTCAAACCCTTGTTGGACAGGGTTGGTCATCATTATGTTTCTTCTGTTCTGTAAGTTTTTTCGCACTAATTTTCAAGTGTCTCTGGGTTCGTACCTGGTCGATAAACCGTTGACGTGACAATCGATTTGATCAGACACCCAATGTTGTATCCGCTTTCCGCGAGTTGCGACTGCGAACAACGTCCGATAGTGATGTATCCTATGCATGCCATACCGAAACCATGCCGCCTGTGACGCCATACTGAGCAGGCATTCTCCCAACCTTTCGGTACAGTTCGGGAGAACGCCGGACTGTGAACGCGATGCTGGACTCAGTGTAACAGCTAGGCCAAGGATCAACCGGCTGAGATAAGGATCAACCGGCTGAGATTACGATTGTTCAGATTGTCGGAAGCGAAAGAATCGATCTCCGAGGCTCTGCCCACTAGCGTCCAATTGGACCTATTTGACGCTGCAAGTTCAGGAACAGCAATGGAATCACTGTAAACCAATGAAAAACGCCAAGTTGCGACGAATTGCCACTTGCCCCCAGTGGAGGTGGTGTGTTTGTGGTGACCAGTGTTGAAGATGGATCCATTAGGCTCTAGGAGCTTGGTAGGTCCGTCGAAGAAGAAGCTCGTCATCTCGTCG
>JAPOKD010000508.1 GCA_029977825.1 Planctomycetota bacterium
ACGGCAGAACGCAACAAGTTCGCTCGTATTGGTTGCATCATTCTTAAGCATCAGCAGCGCGACTTACTCATCTGAGTTTTCATGCCACCAGTTTGTATGGGTCAATGGCTCGCGCGTTTGGTCCTGCGTGTAGAGTGCTTTTGGCAGGTCTTGTGAGATAAACGTGCGTTCATTCAGGCGGCACGCTCTCGGTTTTTTCCTTCAGTCGTTGCAGGAACGATTGGGTTCAGTCGGTACCGGCACCAATTTATTGGTGGGGTGGCGCTGGCGTGGCATGCGATTTTGGGGACCACGTTCTCCGTTCTTGCGATCGTTGATGGCTGGGACGCTCGTGCAGCCTGCTTGACCGTTGCATCCGTCACATCTGCATGCATCAGTAAAAGTTTGGCCAATCCGATTCTCCAAGCCGATCTATTCCAAACAACTGGGCTGCCGGAATGGATTGTTTCGCGCGCTCACCCCGTTACTCTCTTATTTTGCGATCCTTGAAAAGGGATGACATGGATGTCACGACACTCTGATGAGAGTGTTCTTGATGTTTTGTCGTATCACTTCCCAGCAAAATTGACGTTCGTTGTCCTGCTTTTCGCAAGCGGTTTGGCGTCTTCGTTGGGCTGTAGCAACTTGTCTTGTGGCACGCGGTGGCAGGGGCCACTGTACGCTGTGCCGGATGTGAGACAGCACGGTGCTCAGTTATCTGCCGCAGAGCGTTTGTATGCCAGAGCACGATCCTTGGAGGCAGATGGAAATCCGGGATCCGTAGATGCCTATTTTCAAGCCGCTGCATTGACTTGTGTGTCAGGCATGCCAGGTGATATGCGTGATCGCAGAACCATCGACTTGCATCGATCTTCACTGGCAAAATTGGTCGTGACTGGTCAGCGTTTTGGGCGGCTGAATCCGTCCTCAGGATTGACGCTTGAAAGCGGTCATGGTTCCACGTGTATTCCACTCGAGAAAAAAGGATTTGTCTGGCAGGCCTCTGATTTCCAAAGTCTCGTGCCCGTCGGTACCTACCGCACCAACGTGTTGAGCCATGCTTATTGCAGTAGTGGTATAGGAGTCCCGTTGGTTGTATTGAGAAGTGCCTGCTGTAACGAGCGTTTCATGCGGAAGACAAGTGCGTTCTCTGCAACTTTGATCATGCGAAACACATCTGACGGTAGCGCGAAGGGTTGCATGAGTTTCCATGAGGACGATTTTTCGTCGGGGAGCTTTCCGACTTTGCAGCTCTTGGATTCACGCAGGATGCGACATGTTCAGGTGGGCATGCAGACAAAACGAATCGCCCGTGACCTCTCCGCTCCACTGGTGTATCGCCTGAGTTCCTCTCCACGTGACTACTGGCAGGAGTTTGTACGTCCGGACGCTGGTTTATCGGAAGGGCAGTTGCAGATGTTAGAGCCTTACCAGCCCGGCAAGGTTCCCGTAGTGTTTATCCACGGTCTTCTGTCTGACCCTTATACATGGAGCCAGATGATCAACGAACTGATGGCACGGCGGGATTTTGTTGAGCACTTTCAGGTGTGGGTCTACAACTATCCGACGGGAAAAGCGTTTATTTCCAGCGCTACCAAACTGCGCAGTGATTTGGCGACATTGCGACAGATTCTCGATCCAGAGCGTTCGGATCCTGCGCTTTCCGAGACCGTTCTGGTTGGACACAGCCTTGGCGGGATTTTGGCAAAGCTACAGGTCACCTCGACACGGAATCAATTATGGAAGTCTGTTGCAAATCGACCTCTCAATGAACTGAATGTGCCGGAGCAGTTTCGGGATGAATTGCGACAGTATTTCTATTTTGAGCCATCGCCCGACGTGAAACGCGTTGTCTACATGGGCACGCCTCATCGTGGGTCAGCATATGCGAAACGCTGTGTTGGCAGGCTGACCTCAAAGCTGGTTCAGAGGCCAGCAGGGGAGCAAAGAAGGCATGAGAAGATGATTGAGGCGAATCCGGGAGTCTTCAGTGCTGAAGTCCGCGATCGTATTCCAACCAGTATCGATTTGTTGGACCCGGATAGCCAGTTATTGCAAGCCATCAACGGACTGGAAGTCAGCTCACAGGTAACTCAGCATTCGGTCATCGGTGACTATGGTTGGAGAATCGGATTTGGTCGAAGCGATCTGGTGGTCCCCGTGCAAAGTGCGAGAGAGCCGGCGGCTGTTTCGGAACTTGTCATCAAGGCAAAGCATCAGAACGTCAACAAGGAACTCGTTGTCGTGCGAGAACTGCTGTGCATTCTGGATCGACATACGGCTCATCATGCCGAGTTTTCACCTGACCGGGTCACGCGACAAAAGCAGCCTTCACGTGGTCCGGATGTGATGAGCTTCGTGAATGAGATGAAACAGCCCATGCAACTGGAGGCGGAAAAACCGCTTGGGATCATGCAACAACTTGCCGATCGAACGCGACTCAATGCAGCCCGTTCCAGACGCAATCAGAAGCAGGTGGATGAGGCTCCGCTGCCGAAATTTGAACCCGACACCCAAATGATGGATCTGATCCCTGAAACATCGCTGCAAGCGGTCAGTCAAACGGAAAATATCCAAGTGGAAAGCAAGCTGCAGTAAGGCTCTATTTTCCACGGGCGTGTCATTTTTCTTGTGGTGCTTCCTGCCATGTTTCCTGCGGTGGAACTCAATCTCAGCACTTTTCGGCTCTATTGATGATCCTTGGCTTGCATCTCTCAAAGTTGTTTCAGGTATGCAATGCCATCGGCTAATTCGGGGAGCGGCGAGTCAGCTCTGCCAACCACGTAACGTCCGCGGTATTGGACGTCTTCCAGCATTCCGATCAGCTCGGGAAAATCGGCCACACCCTGTCCGAGCGGGACAGCAATGCCGCGACCAGCGGCCAAATCGATCACGCCATCCACTGCGCAAACGATCTGGATTCGATTCTTCAGGGTGACCAAGGCTTCTTGGACATCATGACGGTTGATGATGAGTTGACCCGGATTGAAAGCAACTGCAATGAAGGCGTCATCTGCACCTTCCAGTAGTTTTGCTAGCTTTGGCCCGGATTCTGCTCCCGTTTCTGCAGCCAGAAACGCACCGACTCGAGTTCCATAGCGGCCTAGATCGCCTAAAACCGACCTCATTGATGCCCATTCCCCGCTTTCTTCGTCGCCTGGGACAACTCCGATAGAATTGATCACCACAGGCGCTCCGAGTCGGTAAGCAAGTTGCATCGCCGATTTCGTGGCTTCGACTCGACGCTCTAAATTCTGGGCGTGTTCGTAGCCGCGGCGTGTTTGAAACCGTAATGCAGAGACTTTGAGATTGCGGTCATCCAGTATTTTTCGCAACTGGCGAAGGCCAGTGTCCGATAATTGACTTGGGTGGATCTGATTGCGCGCATCGATTTCCACCGCCGAAGCACCCAGTTGGGAGGCCGTTTCGATCGCTTTACGCAGTGGCAGTCTCATTGCGTCCAGTCGGACAGCTACGTTCAGTTCAGCCAAGTCTTCCCCCATACGTCGTTCATGACCGGTCTTATTTTTGCTGGCATCTTACGTGTCTTCAACCGGATCGCAACCACCGGCCAACCATCTGGTCGTGACTTGGTAGCGGTCGCGATAGCGATGTGCATGGTCGTCAGTCATGGCTGGGGACAGGAAATACCGCCAGTTTCGGCTATTCCCAAGCCAGCCGTTAAGAATTCTGCTGCGGATGGTGTGTCAGATGCGAAACAGAACATAGCAGCATCCACCGTGAACAAGCGGCCGCAGGAAAAACTGCTCAACGTGACTTACGGGTTTGGTCCTGAGATGGGCCGGATCCGTCAGCTACCTAACGGCTGGAAACGTGAACGTGGTGTTAACTACAAGACTTACGTCGAAATTGGCATGGTGCGTGACACTCGTGGTTCAGCTGATTTGGAGAAGTTTGTACGTTGGTTTGATGGCCAGTTGATCTACAGTTGGCAGTGGTTGAAGGATCAATCGCCCTGGAACCCCCATCTCAATCTGTTCAGTCATCATTTAGCCATCGGTTGGTCTGTGTTGACCAATCATGTTCAAAACAATCCAGCTGCTCTACCCCCGTCTCCTGCGGATGCGTTGTTTGATCGGTATCTGCGCGTTGATTTGAATGGCAGTGGAGCCTTCGTTTCGTCGCCCTATCTCGAAGCAAACACCTCGCACCAATACCGCTTTGGTTGTCGTATCCGCACTGATCTGGTTTACGATTCAGCGCGGGTTGAATTTGTATTTGGTCGTTTTGTTGCTCCGGAAATTGATGGCAGCAAGCAACCTGAGGTACTTGAGGAATTGGCCGTTTACAGTACGCCTAAGGTGAGCGGCGATACAGCGTGGACAACGTATGTTTTACCGTTGGTGAGGCCACCCGTTGGTACCACCCACCTTGTTACACGTCTGATTGTTGCAGGTGGTGAAGATGGTTTGGAAGACATTCGGGGCAGTGCTGGGTTCGATGACATTCGCATTGAAGAAAAACCTCAGCTGGAAATCACGACTGATCAGCCTCGAGGGATTTACAATATCGGCGATACGGTTAGGGCAAGCGCAAGCATTGCGGGCTATTTGCCAGCGGACGTCGACAAGGTCCAATTCGAACTGTATGACGTCAACCAGAGGTTGATTTCCAGCAAGATCATCCCCATCCAACGCGGCTCGGTGAAGTCTGATGCGGGGATCGATTCTCCGAAAATCGTGAACCGCAATCGTGCTCAAGTGGATTGGGTGATTCCCGGTTTGCTTTCCGGCTATTACCGGATGAATGTATCGCTGGTTGGTGGAGATGATTTGCAGCTCAATGCCCAAACCACCTTGGTGGTCGTGCAGGATTTAGGTGAG
>JAPOKD010000362.1 GCA_029977825.1 Planctomycetota bacterium
CAGCTCAAGTTCAGCGAATGTTGGCTGACGTGCGTTCCAGAAATCTGGCCACCAATTTTGCCAATCAGTGGCTGCAACTGCGAAACCTTGCAGCGATCACACCCGATGCACGCAAGTTTCCTGACTTTGATGACAACCTGCGTCAAGCCATGCGTCGCGAGACCGAACTGCACCTTGAGGCATTGATCAAAGAAAACGGAAGCATCCTTGACCTGCTACGGACCGAACACACTTTTTTGAATGAGAGACTCGCAAAGCACTACGAAATCCGAGGTGTTTCAGGTAGCCGTTTCCGTCGCGTCGAGTTGACAGGGCACGAAAGGCGAGGCGGTCTGTTGCGTCATGCGAGCATTCTGACCGTAACCTCTTATGCAACGCGGACCTCTCCTGTTGTACGTGGCAACTGGGTTTTAGAGAATATCCTGGGGGCTCCTGCCCCACCGCCACCGGCCGACGTCCCGGCCCTGGAAGAACAATCAACTGCAGGCGAATCAGTTAGTGTCAGAACAAGGCTGTTGCAACACCGTCAGGACCCCGCCTGTGCGAGCTGTCACGATTTGATGGATCCTATTGGCTTTGCTTTGGAAAACTACGACGCTGTTGGCCGTTGGCGGCAACGTGACGACGATGCACCGATACTGACCCAAGGCCAACTTCCCAACGGCAAGAAATTTGACGGCGTCCATGATCTCGAGAAGGCACTTCTGGAAGAGCCCGAGCTATTCGTCACAGCATTTACGGAAAAGCTCCTGACGTTCGCCTTGGGACGTGGTGCGGGGTTGCATGACGGGCCAGCAATACGCAAAGTGGTACGCAAAGCAAAAACCGAGAATTTTCGTCTCTCGTCAATCATACTAGGTATCGTCCGCAGTGTGCCGTTTCAATTAAGGAAGTCACCATGACCGTGGTTGCAGGGAATTACATCACTGGCAAGCGTCTGTCACGCCGCACGCTGTTGCGAACCACTGGTGCTGCGTTGGGCATCCCGTTACTTGATGCGATGTTGCCTGCAGGGCCAGCCTCGGCGAACACATTAATGGATCAGGCAGTCAAACGCCTGCAGTACGTTTATATGCCGATGGGGTGTGACCACTCGCGTTGGACACCTGATGGAATAACCCTTAACAAGCTTCCGTTCATTTTAGAGCCCCTCAATCCTGTCAAAGACCGCATCAACATTCTCAGCAACCTTGAACTTGCCAAGGCGTACCCGGGTTCACACGCCACCTCCAACTCAGCGTTTTTGAGCTGTGCCACTGCAAAACACACGGAATCAGCCGATTACTTTCTGGGTACCACGGCGGACCAGATTGCGGCAAAACATCTGGGCAACCAGACAAAATTACCTTCGATGGAATTGTCGATGGACCTGACTCAGATGGCCGGTCAATGTGACAACGGCTATGCCTGTGCCTATCAAAACAACCTCTCGTGGTCGTCACCCACAACACCGTTACCATCGGAGGCACACCCCCGAATTGTATTCGAAGCCATGTTTGGTCCAGGCGGCAGCGCAAGTGAACGTTCGAGGTCACGTCAACAGCAAGCAAGTCTCCTCGATTCGATGGCGGACGAAATTGCACGTTTGAAAAACCAGGTGGGAGCGTCAGATAAACGCATTCTTGATCAGTACCTCGAATCGATCCGCAGCGTTGAGCGACGTTTGGAAAAAGCCGAATCAGATCTCAACAACGGTGAGAAGCGTGATATGGAGCGGCCTCTGGGCGTGCCGGCATCTTATGAACAACATGCAAAATTATTAATCGATCTCCAGGTACTTGCTTTGCAGGCAGATCTCACTCGAGTGATTACATTCCAACTTGCCAGAGAAACTTCCAAACGAAGTTATCCGGAGGTGGGTGTTCCCGAATCCCACCACCCTCTCAGTCACCATGGAAACAACCCCAATAAGATCGAGCGTCTCGCAAGAATCAATCGATTTCACGTTTCTTTATTCGCGTACATGCTCACATGTCTCGCGAATACGCAGGAACGCGGCATGCCGCTCCTTAACAGCACGGCATGTCTTCTTGGAAGTGGAATGGGCAACCCGAACATACACGACCATACCAACCTGCCAACCGTCATTGCTGGCGGGAGTGCCGCCGGCTTCACTGGCGGACGACACATCAAATACCCGGAACATACACCACTTGCCAACATCCACCTGACGCTTCTGCAAAGCATTGGCGTTGATCTGGATGCGTTTGCCGACTCCACGGGTCCCGCTGATGAACTGACCCTTCCCCCGACGCACTGATATGTCCGCATCACTTCGACTACAACGCGTCATGCGAATACGACTTGCTACGTCTTACCTTCTGGCATCATTGCTCAGTTGTGTGGCTGCTGCCGACGATCAGCCCGTGACCGACCTTGCCGATGCCGTGGAGCACCAAAATGTGTCAACTGTGGTCCGAATGCTTGCTGCGGGAACCGACGTCAACGCGTCCCAAAACGACGGAATGACCGCGCTCCATTGGGCCGTTTACCATGACAACGCCAAGGTCGTAAAAAAGCTGCTCTCCGCTGGTGCAAATGCCACCGTAGCGACCAAATTCGGGATCACCCCCCTAACGATTGCCTGTCAAAATGGATCGGGCACAATCGTGGAATTACTTCTGGAACATGGCGCTGACCCCAACACCACACGTGATGGTGACGAAAGCGTGCTTGCCACTGCGGCTCGTGCCGCCCGGCCAGGCCCCGTGACCGCCTTGCTAACTGCCGGTGCGTTGATTAACAGAAAAGACAAGAATGGACAGACCGCCTTGATGTGGGCTGCGGCAGCTGGCAATGCCCGGGTGGTCAAGGTCCTGCTAGACAACAACGCCGATCAGACTGTCACACTGCCATCCGGTTTCACTGCGCTGAGTTTTGCAGTCCGTAACGGGCACACCGATATTGCCACGCAACTGATCAATGAAGACACCGATATCAATCAAACACTACAGAAACGCCAGGCAAGTAAAACCAAGTCCGCCACAGGCATGTCTCTTTTGATGCTTGCCATCGAGAATGCTCATTACGAACTCGCCATCATGCTTCTAAGAGCAGGTGCAGATCCCAACGATGATCGCACCGGCTTTGCGCCGCTGCACGCATTGTCCTGGGTCCGCAAACCGGAAATCGGTGACAATGCAAGAGGGAACCCACCCCCTCGAGGTTCAGGCGAACTCACAAGCCTTGAGTTCGCAAAAGCCCTGGTCGAGCACGGAGCCGATGTCAATTTCCCCAAACGCACCAACGGTGGTGGAAGGCTACGAATTTCCGTCAAAGGCTCAACCCCGTTTCTTTGTGCGGCATCTACTGCTGATGTTGCATACATGAAGACGCTGATCGAACTGGGTGCTGACCCCACGGCCAAAAACTCCAGGAATCAAAATGCCTTATTCATGGCGGCTGGCATCGATGAAGGCCCCAATGCTGACGGCCCGGGCACCGCAGCTGAACACTTTGCGGCGGTAAAGTATCTCTTGGAACTGGACGTAAACAATCTTGATGAACTCGATTCAAATCATCAGAGCGTGATGCATGCTGCGGCTTACAAGTCGCTTCCCAGCGTTGTTCATCTGTTCGACCAGAACGGTGCTAACATCGACATTTGGAACTGCAGGAACAAACAGGGCCGAACCCCTTTGGACATCGCAAGAGGTTATCGGCCGGGAAACTTCAAGCCCGACTTTGCTACTGAAAATGCCATCAAAAAAGTGATGCAAAAACATCAAGTGAAGATTCCCACCTCGCGACCTGAAGGCGAGCCAGAGGACTGGGACCCCTGATTACCAACCTGAATGGCAGACAGTTGCTCGCTGCCCACTGGGTCGTCGCAGGTGATCAAACTACGGCTCTGTTCCCCACAACGATGACGGAACAAACACCTGGGAATCGTAATAAAAGCGTCTCTGCCCCTGTTTGCGAAAACCGCCAGTCCGCAGCTCGCATGTTGCCAACAGTTATCCCCACCAGTCACGTCGTACGCGTGTAACACGTTTACAGCTGGCATCGAGTTGATTCTGACATGCCACTGTGCTATTCAATCCGAGCCCACAGGGAATAAGCCGCCATTTTCCATGCGATTCATCATCTCCTCAAACTGTTGCTTCAATCGATCATCGGAGTCCATGTCCCAAGTCGGGTCCCGCCACTCTGCGACATTGCGAAGATGGATGAATGAACCCGCCTCAATTCCCGGCCCCATGTCTTCCGCAAACAATTCCAAACGCGCCTCATGGACCTGATCCGCACCGTCTGCTGTTCGATTCCAATTCCGTGCATGATATTCCACTAATGAATCGTACAATTTTGTTTGCCCTCCGAAACTGATCAGGTACCAGTGCAATGTTTTCCACGCTTGTGCTTCGGGTAGCGAGGCCCCCGGACCGGTTTCGCTCGCGACCGTCCCGCGTACCAGATCCAGTTCTTCTCCGCTCGCCGCCTGACCGCTGAACAGGAAGGTCGTATTTGCACGGGCCGGGCGTCCAAACAGATGGAAATTCTGTTTCAGCATCACAGCGTTTCCAAAACGATAAAAAACATCCGGATTCTGACTCATCCACGTGTTCCCCGGCCAACCGTACAAACCAGCAAAATTCCAAACGATCACATAGGAGAATAAAAGAGCAGGCAAGACCCCGCAAACCAGGCGACGTGCCGCATGTTTCAAGCGTACGACACCGGCGTCTCCTTCAACCGCTGAGCTACGCGACGAAACACGACTCAATTGCGCCCATTGGAACCTGTTCCAGAAAATTGATGGCAGAAAAAGCAACCAGGCAACCATACAGACATACGTGAATTTACCCACGTCCATCGTCAGTGCGATGCCAAGGTGAAACGCCCAAAAAAAGGCGACCCCAGCCAAGCGTAAATGAGCCGTTTTGTATGGGAGAAAAAGCAGGAATGGCACAACCAACTCAATGAATAGCGTCGCATAGCTCATCAGTGAGGTAAGGGTTGGAAACTGCACCAACCAGCCGCTCAACGGGCGAGCGTAACAATCCTGACGCAAAATGAAATCCATAGCGATGCCAGTCAGCCACGGATCATTCCATTTCGACAATCCGGCTGTGACATACATCACACACACCTGCAACAACAGACAGGCGGTACCAACGGAACAGACAAAGCCCCCAGCAATCGATTCCCGGTCTTTCGCATTGTCTTTCCTCCTTCGCCGGCGGTGATCAATTGACCATGCACTACCCAGGGGAGCAAACAGAGACCAAAACAGCAGCAATCGCATCAGCGTATCGCCACCGATAATGTACGCTGGGTTCCGAACATGTACTGATGCGAGCAGAACCCAACAGCAAAAGGTCGCAGTACGCGTGAAGCAACCAATACATAGAAGAAAAGCCGAGCATGCCAGAGATAGAAAAACCAGTCTCTGAAACGCCACCGAGTCTGACAAGTAATTCAGCGAATACCCATCAGGAGACAGACTCTGCGCCAAGGCAGCATTCATAAAACCTTCGCCGGAGTAGAACGCCTCAGCCGCACCGTACCTGACGAATGAATCCACAAATAGCAGAATCCCGATACCGATCCGAAACGCCGCCAGTGAGCGAATGTCGCAACCAAACATTGTCTGCACGCGGCCTTGCATCATGACTCTGGGAAAAGCGGTGCTGAAAAAGTAGAAATCCTGAACGAAGAATACACAAAATCAGTTGCTCGCGACAACGTGAATCCAACGCTGCGCCACGTCACCTGGCACCTCACCTGCAAAACGAAGCGCAGCAAGTAAATGCAGCAAGTACCAGAACTCCATCCGTTTTCCAGTACTAAACGTCGATCTGACATCACCCCGTGCTGCAAGTCATCTCATGAAGACTGCGGATGGCGCATCAAGCCACTAAAGCTTCTCGCCAGGCAAGTAACAACTAATTCAAAGAGCTAACCGAGACTTTGCCGACTCACCCCAACACCGTGCGTAGTTCCACGGCCCTCACGCTCATCCGTCGCGACCATTTGGGGCAAGTGGTTTCATG
>JAPOKD010001018.1 GCA_029977825.1 Planctomycetota bacterium
CACCATCAAGGTCAAAGTCACTGCTGGCGATTCCCATGGAAGCCTGGGCTTGAGTGCGCCCGTCAACAGCAACGCCCCGGACTGAGGCATTTTCTTCAAGTGAAACTTCATCGGATGTTTTTGTTGGTGTGTAAAAAGCGTTCCGAGACATGTCGTTGGCAATGAAAACTCCAAATTGGGATCCATCCAAATTACCGGCAAGAATTCCAAGCCCCCGTCCGGTGGACGGTTCTGAAATCCATTGAGAAGTGGCGTTTCGAAAACTGCCATTTCCCACGGCTTCATAAAACAGATCAGTATCCGCAGGGAACATCAGTGGATGGCATGGGCCGATCAAACCCTCTTCATTGGGGCAGCCCATGTCCAAGCCTGATACTGTTTGGCAATAGTTTGTGACAACAAGGTCAGCGATCCCGTTTTGGTTCAAGTCGACGAAAACGGCGCTGGTGGACCATGATTTTGAATCATTCTCAATCAGTGATTCACTGCAGTCTGTGAAACTGCCATCACCATTGTTGCGCAAAAGCCTGTTCTGTCCCAGATTTGCGAAAAACAGGTCGGGGAATCCATCTTCATTAAAATCACCAATGGCGAGGCCCTGTCCGAAACCGGGGTCACCAACCCCTGCCCTTTCCCCAGTTTCCTTGAAGGCACTGCCAGTGTTACGAAGCAGTTGATTCGCCTGCGAATCTCTCTGCTGCATCGTTCCGCCAGCGCCCATCACCATGATGTCCGGTAGTCCATCCAGATCGTAGTCAATCGTGCCACCGCCTACTCCTGTTGAACGAATGATTGCCGCAAGTCTTGCGTCTGTAGGGTTGTTATTCGCCGCGACGTTCTTTAGCCCCCATGCAATGCTTTGCTCCTCCAGGCGAAGGTGCTCAGTTCCGGCAATTTTTGGGACGATGGCGTTCCTAGGTGCTGCATTGGGCGATGATTGTGAAACCATCGGTACCGGAAGATTGGAAAAGTCCATTGACAACGCGGGAGCATCAGCCGAGATCCAAGCCTGGTCGCTGCTAAGCTTTGCAAGGATGCGTTGTCTGATCGCAGGAAGTTCAGCCGAGGGACCATCCGGCAGCGTGGTCGCTGCTGCGGACCAAGCCTCTGCCTCCCATACACGTCCCAGATTCAACAGTGCCACAGCAACATCCAACGCCTTTGCTTGGTTAGTTTGGCCATTAGCTGCGAAATGATTGAACCTTTCACGCAGATCCAGCATGTCGGTAGAGCGAGTGAGAACAGTTTCGACCTGTTCTGAAGATATTGGTGAATCATCTGTAGCTTTCAGTTGCACCATGGCTTGTCCAAGCCGATCCCAAGCCGTGTTACTGCCTGAATCACGTCGGGTTGCTTCCCAGTATGCACGTACAGCCTCGCTCAGTTGTGCTCTCTGCAGGGCAAGGTCGCCTAGCGTAAGCCAATAGTCAGCGTAATTACTGCTTTGTGGTGTCGCTGTCTTAAGCCAGTTGGGAATGTCCTTCAAACGATTCTCGGCCACCAATGCCTGACCATACATTGCATGTGCATGAGCAAAGTTAGGATGATGTTCTAGAATATCTTCAAGGATCGCAGCACCAGCCTCCG
>JAPOKD010000263.1 GCA_029977825.1 Planctomycetota bacterium
CACGCACTTTGGGCTAGGGCGTGAATTCCCCCACCTGCTACTCATTTCGAGCCCAAAAAAGGAAAAGAAATATACGGATAATCCGGACTCGGTGGTTTGAACGCAGGACCTCCATGGTTTCCTGAGCGATGAAATACGCCTGACGGCCAAGAGAAGTGGCAGCTTGCCGGCAACAAACTGGGAAAGGCAGATCAAGTTTAAGGCCAGTCAGCAATCTGAACGCTGAAGAAGCGACTCCCTTTGAAAAAAGCGACTCCCTCAGAAACAAGCCACTCTCAAAGAAACCAGACTGGGCACGGACGGGCTTTCCACCCAGCGTCATCTCAGCGGTGATGTCGCGGATCACCCATCAAGCCAGACAGAAAGGCAACTGACGGGGAATCGAACTGAAGGCACTTTTGGGCAGACAGGGACTTAGCGTCGCACATGATCGATCAGCGTCTCGGACTCCCACCAGCACCCCGACCACCAAGACCGCCTCGACCTCGACCCCGGGCTCCCCCGCGATGGTCAATTTCGCCGTCTCCGTCACGATCTTCACCATAGGGAACAGCCCCCTCGAAGTAGATACCTTCCCGGGTTCCCTTGGCCACATGCTGCGAATAAACCTTCTTCTCAGTGGTAGCCGCGAACCGAGCATTCGCCTTGCCCATCGTGGCGATAATTTGGTCGTTGGCTGCATCCAACGGCAAATGGTTCAGCACTTTTCCTTCCAAACCGAACTCACCGGGATGAATGAGCACGATTCCCGCCTGGTCTCTGGTACCACTGATCTTCGCTTTCCACTCGCTTCCCTGCTCGAAGTCAAAATGAAACCGCCCGATTACGGATGGATGATTCGCAACAGCACGTAGCGACTCGCGCAGTTTCGGCTCCTGGTCAACGGGGGCATTGACTAGCACCAGTACACGTTGGTCAGCAGAAGCAACATTCAAAGCCTGTCGAAAACTGTGAAAATCCTGAACCAGTGCATCTTTGGAATCGGCCTTGGCCGGGTACATCAGGGAATAACGATGCAACGCCTGCGTTGCATCGCTGCGTCCCAACACTTGCTCGGGACCTCGACTTGCCCGACTTAGCCATTCCTGACCATCTGGAGCAAGCATGCAAAAAGCACTGTTTTCGAAGCGTCCATTAAGGAACGTCCGAACGTACTGCTGATGCTCTGGGCTCTCATAAGACTCAAGCCTGACACAAACGAAATCACGGGAAGCCTCAATAAAATCTGGGGACGCGAACAGACCGTTCTGCGTAGCGGTGTAGCCTGGTCAGAAAACGCCCGAGACACCGTGGCACTGGGTTGCAGCCGCGACGAACATAATGGCACGCCCGCTTCGCTTTGCCTCAGCTTCGGCAGATTCCCAAGTGGTGTACCACTGAATGCCAGGTTCCCCCAAATCAAGCTTGGAAGCTCCCAGATTGCTGGGACGAGGCCCCTGACCGCCGGCATAGCCGCCCAAAACGGCCAGACAGAGAACCGCTGTGAAACGCTGAACAGCTGCAAAACGCTGAATTGCGGCAAAACGCATGATCATCACTGAAACCCTTCCAGACTGACTTGTTGATCGGGCTCATGGGCCCACTCTCAGCTAAACGGTCACGGTTGGCGATAATCCACTCTCGATTTCGAATCCCCGCACAATTTTTTCGGCTCCCCCAGCTTCGAGCTATCACCGAGAACAATAGGGGCACACCTCCCCGGCCCATCCAGCGCAGCGACTGGTAACCCTTTGGCTGGCAGAGACCGTGGGCGGGCAGAGGCGCTGGTCGTGCCGACAACACTTTCTACCTGCCCGGCCAGAGGACTCCGCCGCCAAGTGATTCACGTTAGCTACGGTCGAGATAGCGGTTGAAAACATTCATGAGCATTTCCTGTCGCCCACTTTGATTCGCCGCCGCCTCGCCTTTCTCGAGCATGAAAGCCTCAAGTTCTGCGAGCGAGGATTCACCAGCCTCAATCTTTTTCCCGAGTTCCCCATCCCAGCTGGAATAGCGTGCAGCCAGAGGATCACTCAAAGCGTTATCTGCCTGGATCGCTGCTGCGACCCGCAGACCTTTGGCGAACGCATCCATACTTCCGATGTGTGCATGGAAAAGATCAACTGGTTCAAAACTTTCGCGTCGAACTTTTGCGTCAAAGTTAACTCCACCCGGTGCCAGACCATACTTCAACAACACAAGCATGATCTGCGTTGTCAGATAATAGTCAGTGGCGAATTGGTCCGTATCCCAACCGAGTAGCAGGTCGCCTGTATTGGCATCGATGCTACCCAGTGCCCCCTGCATGCCGGCGTACTCCAATTCATGCATCATTTCATGCCCTGCAAGTGTTGCATGATTGGTTTCGATATTCAGTTTGAAATGATCTGTCAAATCATAAGCGCGCAGGAAGTTCAAACAGGCAGCGGCATCGGAATCATACTGATGCTTCGTAGGCTCCTTGGGCTTCGGCTCAATCAGAAACTGACCGGTGAAGCCAATCTCTTTCGCGTAGTCAACCGCCATGTGGAAAAAGCGTCCCAGGTGATCCAGTTCTCGCTTCATGTCCGTATTGTACAAACACTGATAACCTTCCCGGCCGCCCCAGAACACATAATTCTCGCCTCCCAGTTCGTTGGTGACCTCAAGCGCTTTTTTGACCTGTGCTGCAGCGTAGGCATAGACTTCAACATTACAGGTGGTAGCCGCTCCATGCATGAACCGTGGGTTACTGAACATGTTGGCTGTGCCCCACAGCAACTTGACGCCGGTACGTTGCTGCTCTTCTTTCAAAACGGCAGCAACTGCGTCAAAGTTGGCATTACTTTCAGCCAGCGACGCACCTTCCGGAGCAACATCGCGATCATGAAAGGCGTAGTACGGCGCATCCAACTTCTCGAAGAATTCAAACGCAGCCCGTGCGCGATTGCACGCATTCTCAACCGACTCCGTTCCATCATCCCAAGGTCGCACCATGGTGGGGCTACCAAACGGGTCGGCTCCCGTCCCTCTAAACGTGTGCCAATAGACCACCGTAAACCGCAGATGCTCTTTCATCGTTTTTCCGGCAACCACCTCTTCGGGGTTGTACCAACGAAAAGCGAGTGGATTGTCGCTATCAGGGCCTTCGTAACAGATCTTGGAAATTTCGGGAAACGCAGTCATGAGGATTGCCTGCCACGAGAGAGGAGTTGGAATTCAGAGGATTTGCGCACGATTGCGACCCTGTGCCGGAACCGTGTAAAATAGGATTTAGCGTCATTCTTGCGGATCACGAGTCCAATTCCATGAGAGAATGCGCAATCCACCATAGAAATTTAACACGCCCTGCCTGCTCATGTCACGCCGCTCTGTCGCCTTCTTGATCGAAACCTCCAACGGACACGGTCGCGGACTGCTGGAGGGTGTGGTGAGCTACGTGAAGGAATCCGCCGACTGGTCCGTGTTCCTGACAGAACAGGAACGCGGTGCAATTCCGCCCAATTGGCTCAAGAACTGGCGTGGCGACGGAATCATTGCCCGCATCGAAACCGATGAGATCGCTGACCAACTTCGAGATCTGCATGTGCCGATTGTCGATCTGAGCGCGACAAGACACGTCAAAGGAATCCCGTGGACCAGCACGGACGACACGGCAATCGCTGCCTTGGGAGTCCAGCATTTCCTGGACCGCGGCTTTCACAATCTCGCCTTCTGCGGCGATCCTGGCTTTGCCTGGTCAAACCTGCGTCGTGACCGCTACCGCGAGTTGACACTGTCTGCCGAACGGAAATTCTTCGAATACCAATCCACTCACCGGTACGATCCCATGTTCGACTGGGAACAGGAGAAGACAAGACTTGGTCACTGGCTGACAACCCTCCCGCGCCCAGTCGCAATCATGGCTTGCTATGACTTTCAGGCACAGCAGGTACTCGATGCCTGCCGGCAGTCGAGAATTGCTGTTCCTGAGTCTGTCGCGGTTCTGGGAGTCGACAATGATCGTTTGATCTGTGAACTGGCTGAACCATCACTCAGCAGCATTATCCAGGACACACACGCCACGGGTTACGAGGCGGCCCGACTGCTGGACGAGATGATGGACATGCAAATCAAGGCATCAAATCGCACACAAGCCTCCAACCGCCGCTCTCCAGTGGCTCGCAGCGAGCAAACAGCGACAAAATCCCTGTCAAAACTGACCACCATGACAGACCCACCACTACTCACCAAACCGCTGGGAATCATGGTTCGCGAATCCACTGACACACTTGCAATCGACGATCACGAAATATCGGAAGCTTTGCAGTACATCCGTCGTCACGCCCACGCGAACATTCGTGTTACCGATGTCCTGAAAACACTATCTCTATCTCGTCGATCTCTTGAACACCGATTCAAAAAACTGGTTGGTCGCACACCCCACGAGGAAATCCAGCGAGTACGACTGAACAGTGTCAAGCGTCTGCTATCCGAAACGGAGCTTTCCATTGCCGCGATCGCAGAACGCTCGGGGTATGAACACGGCGAATACATGACCGCTGTTTTCCGAAGGGTCACTGGACTGACTCCCAGCGAATATCGACGTAAGCTTCAGGAGCCTGCAGAGCCTTGAGCAATGATCGCAGCCTTGAGCAATGATCGCAGCCTGAGGGCCAGCAGACTTCCCCGCCCCGTGGTTGCTGCAGTTTGGTTCCCACACTTGGTTGCTGCACTTTTTAAAGCCGGATGGACGAGACCTGCTCCGAAGACCACACTGACACGATGGCAAAACGGAAACCGAAAATACGCATGCGTACCTTTGGCATTTACACCCAATGGGAATCAAAATCGCGAACGTTACCGAAAATCTCCGAGGTGACGACCAGAGTCAGCGCGATTGTGGATGTCGAATTCGGTTTTATTGTCAATGTCACTGGGGGAAAGAATCAGGAACTGTACTACTGCATCGATCACCCAGGCATCCTCGACGACCAGGGTAAACGACGACCACCTTTCGACGGCACGGTTTACATCAAAAAAAATGACTGGGATTTCTATTTGGGAGACACAATCTGGGAGCCAATCGACGACAAGCTCGGCAACTGGCACATGTGGCTCGAACTGGATGGCAAAGTCGTAGCTGAAAAAAAATTCGAACTTGTTCCGGTGGAAGATTGAACCAGTTAGCGTGGCTTGCAGATGACAACCCACTTCATGGCTGAACAGGTTGCTCGTTATTGATTGGGCCGCATTGATCAGGCCGCACGCCCCAGCCTGAAACAAAACCCTCGGAGCGGGATAACCAACACGCTGCAAACTGCACCGTCTGCACGCTCACAACGGGTACCAGCGTTTCAGAACACGGTCGATGGCATCGCGACGTTCGAGACTGCGCTCACTGATCTGCGTGAAATTGTGCCAGTAGCTCTGTTCCTCAAGCAACAACTCAACGAATGCAGTTTCCCGGCGTTGTAACAGCCAAGGCCCAAGTAGCAAATCGGCTTGATGGTCGATTTGCTGGAAAGCAGGGTCAGCCTCATGCCCCATTTTTCGATAAGTCAAAATCACGTAGGGCCAGTGACCAAACACTAACTGTTCATCTACGAGATGAAATTGACTGGCGAATCCCCAGCGGCGGATCAGGTCCGGACGTCGATTGGGCTGCAGAACAACGAATTCCGGAATTCGCTCGGGACTACGCTCAAGAATGGAAACGATATTTTCTGCTCCCATCCCACAAATACTCAGACTGTCCGCTTCGCCTGCCAGCAGCCCATCAAGCCCATCAGCAAAACGGACTTCAGCATCGAGCCCCACCAAAGCCTGCTGGGAATGCAACAGTGGCTGCTGCTTGTTTTCAATCGCAATGCCTTTTTTGACGCGGCCGCTACGCAACAGGGCAACAAGTAAGTTGGCGTGATCGGAACCAATGTCCACATGTGTCGTGACACGGATTTGTTGAGCAACCTTTTTCAAACGTTCATCAAGATGCGGCAAAGATCAGTACTCTCAGAATCAGGTGCAACGACAAACGACGGCCATTGAAACGTCCAGCACGCAACGGCAGTTTCTCTGTAAAAAGCAAGGCAAAGGTGGGGTACAGCCCCCGGAACGATCGACTCACCGTCCCGCACCTCGACCATCAAATTTGGGTACAGCTTTCAGTTTTTGACTTATCAAGCCAAGGCAATGACGGAAAATATTACACACATGAGTCACCCACAACTCCCTCGACCGTGCGGCAAAACGATCCAACTGACCATTTTCCCATTAATACCTGAAACGCCAACGACGAAAATCAGCTAGCGTTCATGGGTTAACATGACTCAAGAACCAAGCTTCAGCATGACTGGGACAAGCAGACATGAGTCGACGCCACTCTGGAATATTCAAGAAGAAGCCCGCGACTTGCATGCAACGAGTCCCATGCTTCTCGATGAGTGTTGCGTGTGTTGTGGCGATCCTGACAGCATTTACAACAACATCAAGAGTCCTCGGGCAAAACCTGATATTTGAACGTGCTCCCATCAATTATCACGAGACTGAAGTCTCTGACCCTGTCTCGAAACTCGCAGCCAAAGTTGTATCTGGTGAAATCAAGTTACAACATGAAGCAGACTTCGGCTATTTGAAGTCGTTGCTGAAAGCTCTTGATATTCCGGTCAGCTCACAGACTCTCGTCTTCTCCAAGACCAGCCTGCAACTGCACCGAATCTCACCGCGGAATCCCCGATCGCTGTACTTCAATGACGATGTTTACGTTGGTTACTGCCAGAACGGTGACGTGTTGGAATTGGCTGCGACGGACCCAACGCAGGGAGCAATATTTTACACGCTGTCACAGCAGCAGCAGGAAAAGCCCTCATTCGTACGGGAACGGGGAAACTGCCTGACATGCCACGCAACCGGGCGAACACAAAATGTCCCCGGTTACCTGATGCGAAGTGTGTTCCCGGACCGCAGCGGTCAACCAAGGTATGGACGTGGCACCATGCTCACGGACTCCACAAGCAGTTTCAAAGAACGCTGGGGAGGCTGGTATGTTACGGGAACGCATGGTGACATGCGTCACATGGGCAACAGCATCTGCAGCGATGACACGACACCGTTTGACCGGGAAACAGGAGCCAACTGCAATACGCTCAACCAATTCATCAGAACCGAGCGATTCCTGAGCCCACATAGTGACATCGTAGCACTCATGGTGTTGCAACATCAAAGCCAAATGCACAATGCGATTGCTTCTGCAAATTACGAGACGCGACAGGCTATTTACCAAGCAGAACAAATGAATGAGTTACTGGAACGTGCAGCCGATCACCTCAGTGCGACCGCTGAGCGTCGCATCAGCTCCGCTGCCGATCAGGTAGTGAAACATCTGTTGATGTGTGACGAATTCACATTAACTGATCAGGTCACGGGATCTTCGGAATTCACCAAGGAATTTGAAGCAGTCGGTAAACAAGATTCCCGCGGACGATCACTACGTGAATTCGATTTACAAACC
>JAPOKD010000450.1 GCA_029977825.1 Planctomycetota bacterium
CAGCTAACACTCGCCACCGTGCTGAACCATTCCGCTACCGGTCGCAAATCCTGTGTTTCGCCGGCCGCAACCAAGTATCCATCGGGCCGCACTAACATCCAAACGTCCGCAACAGATCCGAGCTTTTCAAACTCACCTCTCGTAATGTAGCCACAGCTGACATCACTTGCCACCACTTCAGAACTGCCTCTCGGTTTTAACTCCTGTTCGAGCGTTACGCATGACTCGCACGTAACGACCAACTCAACCTTAACCCATGATTGCCCTGCCCCACGGATGCCTTGCCCCCACGTCGCAAATGCAAAGTCGTGACTGGATTTCAGAATCAACAACACGGCCTTACCTCCTGCAAGAGAACCATAAAGCGTTTTCGTTTGCTCCAGCGCATCTCTCCAACGGATATCTGGGACACGATCGCCACACCTGAGAGCAGCCCGACTACACCGCGCGTCCTTGCCGTTGATCTCGCTGGTGCGATACGAAACCGTGTACTCAGCAAGGTTCTTTCTGACTTTGTCATGAACCCAGTCAAAGTGCAGAGCAATCTTCGCAACGGTATTCCGCACCCGCTGCAAAACACGCGACTCAGTGGTTGCGAGCCTTGTGATGCGTGAGGTGGCTCTGACGACCATTGCGCCAATTTCCCCGCGTTCAGCGGAGTAACTACGTAGCAACCGTTCGCTGCCTACGCCTCGAATGTGCCAGGCAAGTTTCCACGCCAGGTTGCACGCATCCTGAATTCCAGTATTCATGCCTTGCCCACCGGCTGGACTGTGCACATGCGCCGAATCGCCGGCAAGAAAAACTCGCCCAACAGCATAATGAGCCACCTTGCGTTCATTAACTCGAAACTCGGCAAGCCAGGCGGGGTTGGCAGCTCGAACGCCACCCGTTCCGCGTTCGTCAAGGTACCGTTGAATTTCCTGCAGGGTGGGCTCGCGTCGCGGCGATTCCGGACTCACCAACGGCTCTTCCGCAACCACCCGCCATAAGTTATCGCCGAAATGAAACAGAAGCAGAATCCCCGACCTACTCCACAGCGATGCAACGTCAACCTTGGGAACCTCTCCTGACAATTCGACGTCTGCCAGGACCCATCGCAGTCCATCATTTCTACCCGGGAATTCGAGGCCCAAACCGTGCCGCACAACACTGTGCGCACCATCACAACCGACCAGGTATTTTGCGACCACCGCCCTCTGACCACCGCCAGCATCCTGTAAAACACAGCTGACACTGTCGCTGGATTGAACAAACGAAATTAACTCGGTTGAACGTTCGACGTGCAAACCACCGACGTTCAAATGATCTTCCAACAGTTTCTCAGTCAAGGATTGGGGAATCAGAACTCCCGTTCCGAATTGAGAATCATTTGACGTAAATTCAATTTCAGCAAACGGAGCGCCCTCTTCATAAAACCTTGCTTTTCGTACCGGACGACCAACAGACAGAAATGCATTGGCATCCATGCAGGTATGCAAGACTTCCAGCGAACGGCCCCAGACCACGAGAGCCTTGGACTTGCAAGACCTGCCCCGCTTCTTGTCAACAACCTGGCACGAAACACCCATCGCACGCAGTTGCGCGGCAAGTGTCAATCCAACGGGACCTGCGCCACAAATCAAAACATCCGTTCGCACCACCATCAGACTCTCCAAAGAGCGTTTCCGGCCTGGACTTGGCATCAGTTGCAAGGTGGGTCACCAACATACCAAAACCCGTCCATCACAGAAGACAATTCTCCAGCGTCAAGCGTCTGCACCGTTAGCGTTGCAGTGTGGAGGTGCTCAGATCATCATCACAAACGCCAAGGCGGATCAAAAACGCCCCTGCATTCCCAAGACAAACCGGCGATGTCATCCGAATCAGGCTATCTAACCGCAACAGGCGTTCGCTTGATGTCCTTCTCCGCCGCACGCGATGCATGCTTGCTGATCAGGAAACGGTGCAACCATAACGGTTCAAATCGAACCTTGCCTTTTCCATCACCAAACGGCTGGGCAGTGACGAGCCCGGAACGATTCAAGAGCTCTTTCACTGAAACAGTAAGATTCCGCCCTTGGAACGCAACCTTGACCTGGTCATCCGTCGAAACAGGGAAATAGCCATCTGCCTGCACCGATTGAGCATAGTTCGACGCAACATTTTCCAACAAACGAAGATACAAATCCAGATTTTCCGGTTTGACCTGACTGGGCCGATCATCGCTCCTGGTATCCCGTTTCAACCAGCGGGCAAGAAATTGCTCCATGAACCGGCGCTCTTCAAACTCCTGACCGCTCTGCAATTGTTCCACAAGGATATCACGAACCATGCCATTAGCAGCGAGATTAGCAATCACAGCTGCAACGGTGGGCTGTTCTGAAATCCATCGGTTTAACAATTGCCGCGATTCAACCGTCATGTGCTGGTTGGCATCGAAAACGATGTCAGAAAATTCACCCTCACAGGAATAGCCCTGCCTACACCACTGCTGGTAATCTTCAAAGCAAAACACCTGCTTCGCGGTTGACGCTTTGCGGCACAACCCGAACTTCCACGAATCAAAATTCCAATTGGACACCTCAATATCGCCCGTCGTTCTGAATTCAGGTTTTCGCAACATGAACCCGCGCACCGCATCCGAGCCAACGTTTGCACCGCGTTGATGTAATTGCCAATACGCCTCAAAACAAAACGGCCGCCCAAAGACCACGACCTGAGAAAAACGGCGTGATTCTTGCACCAACTTTTCCAGAGTTTGCAGCACGAAAACGTAGTCACGCGGGTGTATCTCGTCGAGCGAATCAACCACAACAAAACTAGCGGTGCATTTCAGCACCTCCGCACAAAATCGTTCACGACCTGCCGGCGTAAGCGAAAGCATCTCATTGAATACTGTATTTCCATCACGCAGATCCGCTACGTTCTCGGAACAGCCAAGCTTGTGATACTCGCCAAACAACTCGCGGGCGTCAAATTTCCACAGGGCATCTTCCGGCAACCCATCGTAAACACCGCGTTTGATGAAAGTCTTGCCCACCCCAGCCGGGCCAGCAACCAAGACCATCCGCTGATGGTCTCCTTGCAGATCATTGAACTTACGCTTCGCCGCCTTCAATTCGGATTCAAGTTCCGGGTTTGCATCCCAGTAGTAATCCACGATCTGTGCGCAGCGTGGTTCTCCTACAACAAGTTGCTTCGGCAACAGCCGGCGTTCGAGTGTTTTGAGGTGGGATATCGATCCATCAATCGCGTTTGGCTCGATACCCAAACCAACACTTAACGGGTTCAACAATGACCAGAACACTGCCAACAACAATGCAGCGCACCCCAGAGCGACACGTCGCAATCCGGGACTAATCAGCAGGCCACCACTTTCACCTTTCTTGCTCACTTCTTCCATGAACCTGCCTTGCATCCCAGTACTTCCGCCTTGCGAATATTAATCCAGACTTGCTTCGTTATTAACGATTTGCTTCGTTTTTTAACGAACTTCCCCGAAGGCTAACACGACAATTCGCCGCAAGATACCCATTCACACCAGAGTTAACGGTAGCTTCATCATTTATTAACAGCCGGCCATTACGAACGGCTTGGACAATTCCCGCTGCCGCTAAGGCGACGGCTAAACCGCGCAGGGTTTCTACCCTGCCGGATGTCAATTTAGAAACAAATCAGAACAGAGCCCCGAACTCCAGCGACTGAAGCCAAAGCTGCAACAGGTGTCGCAGAAGGACACGAAACGAGCGCAAAAAAGCAGCCACGAAGAGCGCAACGCACGTCAATCGCCGCAGCAATAACAGAGCCTCCAAGCGATGGCAGTCAGCCCCAAGACGAGGCGAGCGTCTTAACGATCCGGCTCCAATCGCCAACCAGTTACGGAACCAGCCATGAACACAAGCTGGTTACCGATACTTGAACCTCACGTCCCCAGCGAGCCCAGCGCGACCTTGGAGACATGCATTCCCGCTTGCGATACCAATCACTGATCTTCAAGCAGATAATTCTTGTAGCCGGCGTCTTCGTCCACCGACTCAAAGAAACCATTGAGAACCGCTGCATTGTCTCCGCCAGACAGCATCTGTACCACCTGCGAGCTTCTGTTCTGCGGCTGCTTGAACTGTTCATGAAGAACTTCGATCGATGGCGTAAACTCCGTCGGCTGCACGACGTAAACGACAGTCCCAGTTCTGTTAACAGCAGTTGTCGCCTGATTCACGGACGCGGTGAACACGGCCTTCATAAAATCCTCACCCACGTTATCGAGCTCAGGAACATTCCCGATCGTAGCTGAGTCTGGCCTGATCCCCGGTGGGATCTGGCTCCCGAGTTGACTAAGGATCTGCATCATCCGCGGACTAAAGCTTGGATCCATCCACTGGAACGGGGGAAGCGACTCAGTCAAGAAATCCTTCTTCTTTTCTTCCGGAACAGCTCCGGCCAGAGTTGCATCAGTGGATGCGTTGACAGCTGCCGCGATCTTTGTGGCAGCTTCCGTGGCAAGCTCACGTGCCTTGCTCAAACGCCAAGCACTTACAACCTCGTCTCTGACCTCATCGAGTGTGGGAATGGCTGCCTGCTTATCCTCGATCTTCCAACTGACGTACTGCTTGCTGAGTTCTGGTTTAGCAAGCTCAAGTGTCGACGTGCGAAGCGGGGAATACAGTGGTTTCTCCGGCTCACCGCTGCCTGCGAGTGTATACATCAACTGGACAAACGTAGGAGCTTGTTGCATGAATCCAGCCCCCGCGACTTGCGAATCAGAGATAGGCTCGTCACGAATGGACAACGCATCATGAAAACCGATCTCCTCAAATGTAAGGCCGTAAGTTTTCGCTAATGGTGCAAGAAAGTCCGGCTTATCATTATCCGTCTGCGCCGCAGAATCCGCGTTCATCCCGCTTTTGATCGACTGCTCATTGAAATAGGCCTGCATCTCGTTGAAGATTTCCTTCATTGCATCTTCTAACCGTTGCTGAGCCCGCGGCAACGCAAGCTGTCTTTCTAGCGATGCTCGCTCTTCCTCAAAGGTTCCTACGGCAGGCGGTTGTGGAACTGCCGGTGTCGCTGCACCAGAATCATCTGCAGGCTTCTCATCTGCAGGCTTCTCATCTGCAGGCTTCTCATCTGTAGGCGTTGATGCGACATCAGCCTCTGGATCGCTGGATTCTTTTTCACCTTCCTGATTCTGCGTGGTAACCAACCTATCCGCTGCGGCCTGGAAAGCCCCTGAAGAGTCGCCTTCTGCTGGTTCGGTTTTGAGCTCGGCGGCTGGCTCG
>JAPOKD010000706.1 GCA_029977825.1 Planctomycetota bacterium
GCGAACACGGACGTCACTCCCAATTTTCTGCATGCGTATACGCACGCCCCGTGATCCTCTTTGATTTGGAATTGAGTCCTGTCAGTGTTATCACCTGAGCAGCAACCGACCGGGCTCGCGGGATGCTAGACCGGTTTTTTTTGCTGTTCTTTCTGAGGTTCTACGCTCCTTTGAGTGAATTTGGCATCAGGGGTGTGAGTGTTCGCTGGCCCCGTGTTCGTCCTGGCGGTGATCTGTTGGCAGGGAAGTAGGCCCAATGACCTATTTGCCAAATAAGCCATTGATCGATAACCCCTTTGTGGGTTTGGGTGTCTCCTTTGGTGTGGTTCGCGATCCATCAGTCCTACTGCATCAACAGATTGGTACGAACCCGTGTGTCACCATCAAAGAACCGGTGTTTGACCCGCAAAGTGGCAAAATGGTTGCGTGTAGTCGTTCGGCCACCGTGGGATTTGTTTTCATCGATGGATGATCCGTTCATGCACAGAGTCCGTTGCTTGGCAGTGAATGTGTGAATCCGTCCGTATTCTGGGGCTTGGTAGCCTACAACCCGACGCGCCTTGCGATTAGGTTGGTGGGTCCGGAACAAATGATTCGTTGAAATTGACGGAATTTGCGCGAGTGCTCACGGATGAGGAGAATGAAATGCAATCAACAACACGACATGAACCGTCGCTCACGCAGGCCCGCGAAGGTGTCGAGCGTTCTGGTTCTGATCCAAAACTGCTGGAGCATTATGAGGCGCTGACGAAAGGGAACAAAGTCAGTTGGACAGGTCACCACCACATGCTCAGGCTGCTCGGTCGAGGCGGGCAGGGTGAGGTCTATTTGACCGAGTACCGCGGCACGGATGGTTTTACCGTCCCGGTTGCGATGAAGATTTTTTCACCCGAAAGATACGGTAGCGCTCATGCCTACAGTGAGGCAATGACACGGGTTGCAGGAATAGCTGCCCGAGTGGCGCTGATTCAGCATGATAACCTGCTTGATATACAGAACTTTTTCGAGCGTGACCGTATCCGTGTGATGCTGATGGAGTGGGTGGATGGTTTTGATTTGCGTCAATTGACTTCACCACGGTGTTTGCAATTGTTGAACGGTCGAGTTAGCAATCGACGTTGGGAATATATCAATGAGGTAATCCTGACGCAGGCTCAAGAGCAGTGCCGTTTCAAGGCGGGTATCGCGGTGGCCATTGTTCGTGAATGTCTGGCAGCGTTGGCGGCTTTGCATCGTGAGGGGATTGTGCACGGTGACATCAAGCCAGCCAATATCATGCTGAAACGCAGTGGACACGCGAAGCTGATTGATATGGGATCAGCAATCGATTTTCATAATCCGCCGAGGGATCGCGAGTGCACTCCACTTTACGCAGCTCCGGAAGTCCTTGAGGATCGCACATCAACGCCCCGAAGCGATCTTGCCAGCGTTGGTTATGTCCTGATCGAATTGCTCAGTGGGGTGAACCCCTTCGGGCACAAGAAAAAGCTGCGGGATCTGTTGCAGGCGAAACGCGAACTGCCGTCCCAACTCAGCGACATTCTCCCGGATGAAATTTCCTGCAATGAGTTACTGATGAATTTTCTGCAGGGCTTGATTGCACCTGATCCGAACCGGAGGTTTCCGAGTGCGGAGGCGGCAGAGCATGTGGATAAGGGTGCCGCGGCGTTTCATCGTCAGTTGATCATGGGTGACATGGCCACCGAATATGACAATGATATCCGTGTCTGGTTGGAAGAGTTGCGCCGATTGGAAAGTGACTTGACGGACGTGGAGGGAGTGCCGACCGGAGCAGATGTCGATTCGATGCGTGATGGTGATTCAGACTTCATGACCCCGGGAGCAGCGTTTGGTGAGCAACAGGATTCTGATCTTAGTGAGTCGGATGTAGAATGAACAAGCAGCATCTTGAATTAGCGATTACAGCTGCCAAAGCGGGAGCCACTGAGTTAATGTCCCGGCGCGATGATCGCGTCGTACAGGAAAAGGCGCCAAAAGATCTGGTGACGGATGCGGATCTTGCGTCTCAAAAAGCTATCCGTGAAATCCTCCTGCAAGGATATCCTGATTATGTTTTTGTGGGAGAAGAGGAGGGTGAAAACGAACCACCCGCTGAAGTACGACGCGGTGATGCTTCAGCGCCGCCTTGCTGGGTTGTCGATCCACTTGATGGGACAATCAACTATGTGCATCGATTGCAGTCGTTTGCCGTTTCCATAGGTCTGTATGCCGGGGGCAAGATGCGTCTGGGTGTCGTTTATGATCCCGTTAGCGATGAGATGTTTACGGCGATCGACGGAGTTGGAGCGGAATGTAATGGTCAGCCAATCAAAGTCAGTGATTGCTGTGACCTCGGTGACTCATTGATTGCCTGCAGTTTTCCAGCCGGAGTTCAGGGCGGAGATCCCGAGGTGGCAAGATTTGTAACGGTGCTTGAAAGGTGTCGCTCTTTGAGGCGACTCGGTTCTTGCGCGCTGAATATGTGCTACGTCGCTGCTGGACGTTTGGATGCCTACTGGGCAACCAATGTTTCAGCGTGGGATTCTGCTGCGGGAACGGTCATTGCCCGTGAAGCGGGCGCGGTTTTGACAGGTTACAACGGTGATGAAATGGACGACTGGAATCCTCGCTTCTGTGTGGCGGCCACGAGCCCGCTTCATCAGTCGATGGTCTCTTTGCTCTCCCAAAAACACCAGTAATAAAGGCGACCGTTTTGCAGTTGGATCCACAGGAACTGTCTGTTCGCGAATTATACAGTTGGATGGTCCAGCTGATTACGCCTCGTCCCATCGCATGGGTTTCGTCCCATTCAAAAGATGGCGTCGCAAATCTGGCGCCTTACAGCTTCTTTAATGGTGTGGGCGCGAACCCGCCTCTGATCATGTTCTGCCCAGCAAACAATCGGTTGGGGGAAGCAAAAGACACCCTGCAAAATGTCAGGCAAAATGGTGAATTTGTGGTCAATATGGTCACCGAGACGATGGCCGAACAAATGAATCAGACCGCAGCCGAATACGGACCCGAACTGGACGAGTTTGTTGCGGCTGGCGTTTCGAAAGCTGACTCCATCAAAGTGCAGGTTCCACGCGTTGAAAACTGTAAAGCAGCGATGGAATGCCGCGTTCACCAGATTCTCGAATTGGGGCAGGGCCCTGGCGGTGCCAATCTGGTGATCGGCCAGATTGTCTGGTTGCATGTAGCGGCAGACCTGATCAACGGTGAGAATCAGTTCCTCAGTGAGGACTTCGATACCGTTGGGCGGATGGGCGGAAATTCCTATTCCCGGACGCGCGACCGTTTCGTTTTGGAACGACCTGCCCGGCCGGACAACACAAAGTAATCCCGCGTTACTTGACTGCAGAAGCGGTGAGTGAGGAGCAGCACTTCGTTGCCGCATGATTACCGGCCCTGATGCCTCCCGGTCCTGAAGGCTAGTGTGCCCTGCCGTGTGATCTCACCGGCGAGCAGCGGAATCCTGTTGTTGTCTTGTAGCGACCCTGCAAGGTCTTGCCAGGCAGTTCGATGACGCGCCGTTTCGCCCCCGTTGAGTCAGTGAACTCTTCGCTGACACGCGGGGTTTGGGCGTTGGCCAACGTCGAAACCGCTTGACTTGGCAACGGTCAAAGGAAGCGACTGTTAATAGAATTTGTAAGCGGGATTGTGAGGATCA
>JAPOKD010000797.1 GCA_029977825.1 Planctomycetota bacterium
TACCGGATGAATGTATCGCTGGTTGGTGGAGATGATTTGCAGCTCAATGCCCAAACCACCTTGGTGGTCGTGCAGGATTTAGGTGAGCGGGGACGCGGACTTTTTGGCTGGACTTTGGACAGTCAACACAACCAGATGGGGGCTGCGGACTTCGCATTCTGGCTGTCTCGACTGGGCGTATCGTGGGTCAAGTATCCTTGTTGGGAACCTGATAAGGTTGCTCGCGAGGAGTTGCAAACCGTCTTCTCAAGATTGCAGGATGCCCGCATCCAGACGGTGGGCATGATCAACCAGCCACCCCCTGAACATCTTGAGGACTTCTCAGCTTCTGGCGAATTAGTCGTTGCTGAAGTGTTTCGTGATCCTGAGACATGGAAGCGTCTGCTGTCACCGATCATGGGGCAGTTCACCCCAAAAATCACGATGTGGCAGTTGGGAGGCGAGCGGGATTTCAGCTTTCTCGGATTGCCCCGGTTGCCAGAGCAGATCGAAGAAATCGTCGAAGGACTGGAGGAAAGGAACGGACAGAAAATCGAAGTCACACTTTCGTGGCCGTGGCTCGAGCCCTCAGCTCCATTCGCGGAAGCAAGTTGGCGCGCCACCTGCCGAAGCAGTTCACCATCTTTGTCGGCAACAGAACTCGATGCGTTTCTTACGAGAAGCGACAGTGAGCAGGCCGCTGCCGGTTACACAGGGCCCAGAACCTGGTTGCTAATTGATCCGCTTGATGCCAAGGTCTATGACAGGCGAACCCGCATACGTGATCTTGTGCTCAGAATGGCTACTGCTCGCAAACATCGCGTGCAGGCTTCCTTTGTTACCAAGCCGCATGATCCTCAATTTGGACTGCTCCGCCCAGACAGTCGCCCTGGGGAAATGCTACTTCCCTGGCGGACGACTTCGTTGCTGCTTGGGAATCTGAGAGCCGTTGGATCGATGCGGCTGCGATCACAGGCGGATAATGAAGTGTACATCAATGCTAAACGGGCTGTCGTGTTGATGTGGGCTGACGAAGAGACGGAAGAGTTGGCGTATTTCGGTGATGGTGCACGGATGGTAGATGTCTGGGGAAGAGTCACTCCTCTGCAGACGGTTGAGATTGGTGGGCAGTCGCTGCAAAGGGTCCGAATTGGACCAGAGCCTGTATTTCTGATCGGTTGTGATCCAGCTGTGCTCGCTTTCCGTATGTCGGTCGAATTGGGGAGCGATCGTCTGGATAGCCCGTTGGGACGTAAAGAAGTGATGGACATCGCTTTCACCAACCCGATGCGCGAGAGTCTGGTTGGGCAGGTGAGAGTCATTCCGCCTCGATCGTGGCGAGTGACACCATCTCAAAAATCATGGCGACTTCTTGGGGGACAGGACGCCAATGTGGATTTTCAAGTCGTCCTGAGTAATACCGCTGATATCGGTGAGTACGAGGTTGAGATTCAGTTCGCCTTGGAAACCAATCCACCTGAACTCGTTTCCGTGTACCGGAAGGTTCGAGTTGGGCCGGCTGGTATTGATATGACGATCGAAACCAGGCTCTTGTCGGATGGAAGTTTGCGAGCAGAGCTGGTAATCAACAACAAGACAACGATACCAAGGCTCTACAATTGCTTCTTCTTTCCTCCGGCAGGATCGTTCGCGCAGCAACAGGTGACCGTTCCAGCTGGTAAAGAAGTGCGACGGGGGATCAATTTTCGTGATGGTGCCAAGATGATCGGCAAGCGTTTTCGTGTTCGGGCAGTTGAGCAGAAGAGCAAGCGGGTCATGAATTATGAAGTCACGGTTACCCGTTAGGGTTGACTGTTCCCAATCCTGCTAGCGGCACCGGATTCGGGCTGTGTAAGGTCTTGAATGTGTCAATCCCTGAACCGCTGTAGCTGATGAAAGTATGCGAGTATTGCTCACAAACGACGACGGCATTGAAGCTGATGGCTTACTGGCCCTGCACAAAAGCGTTCAGCACTGTTTTGGTAATGGTGTTGAGATCACGGTGGTGGCACCAGATCGAGGTCGCAGTGAGTGTGGACATAGCGTTACCACCAGTCGGGCTTTAAAAATTGAACAGCTGCGGCCCAACTGGATCGCTGTTGATGGAACGCCTGTGGATTGCGTCAGGGCTGCTTTGGGAACGCTGCAGCGAGAATTCGACTTTGTCCTCTCGGGCGTCAACGCGGGTGCAAATCTTGGTGTTGATTTGCTTGTCAGTGGGACATTTGCTGCGGCACGAGAAGCAGCCATGCACGGAATTCCCGCAATGGCGATCTCGCATTACCGTCACCCCGACATTCCCAAAACATGGGAACATGTGCCTCGGTGGATTGCCGACACCTTGAGTGAATTTCAAGGGCAGGCGGAAACGTGTAAAGCAGGAGGTCACGCCAAGGCAAAAACAATGTTGTGGAATGTAAACCTGCCGGCACTTGTTCCTGACGACAGCACGCCACCTCTGGTGCGTTGTGGCGTTGACACAAACCCGATGATCCGGCAATCAGTCATGGAGGGTAAGTTCTTGCGGTTTGCTGCCGACTTTCATGCTCGCCCTCGTGAGCCAAGTTTGGATGTTGACTGTTGCTTCAATGGGCACATGACAATCAGTGAGTTCTCACAGCCGTTCCAGATCTAACCAAAGATTCAACCGGTTCGGACTGTGTTGAAAATGACGTGCACTGCGGAACGCTTGCCCATGGCTGGTCTATTTCGAGGTGCGAACGATGCATGACCAGCGGGCTGCTGGGCGACGCAAATCTGCTGGACCTCAACCGTTCCTTCCTGAAAATCAACCGAGCTTCCGGGGTCAGAGAAGGAATCACGGAGTTTGTTCAATAAGATGGTACGTTTTCAGGTCTCCGTCGTCTATCTCGAGGAGACTGTCGATGCAGAGGCATTCTCTTCATACGGCTGTGCTAAACACCAATGCGCGAGTGTCGGCAGTGCCGTGCTTCCTGGCACCACTAGGGCTTAGCAGAACCGAGAATGGCACAAGGCGGTATGAAGGCCTGGCGCGAAACTGGCCAGAGCCGCGACGAAGCCTCTACCTGACGCCTTCTCAACACCGGCGCTTATCAACGGGCCTCACATCAAGTCAAAGTCCAAATCCGCATCAAGAGTGATTTGGCGAAAATGGAATTCGTAATGATGGATCTTTTGCGTAACCTATTCGTGAGGCTTGCTTGCGATCGCTACGTTCGTTTCTTCGAGAGTCATCGCGACCGGTGCTAAACCGCCGGCCGCAACTTCGTGCCGCTCGAGCTCGCCACGAACAATTCGCA
>JAPOKD010000530.1 GCA_029977825.1 Planctomycetota bacterium
AGCCAACGAAGTAAAGAAAACGATGACAGTCCGACTCGGGGAAAGCAAAGATCGTCTGCGGGTCGGCAAAGTGACATTTTAATTTTTCGCAAACCACGCGAGTTGGCGACGACGTGACAGTGAGGTGTTTCCGTGACCTGTTCCACAGCCTTACCAGAACGATTCTAATGCTATATTGGGGGCTAGCATTTCTTACCAACAGTCATGGAATCAAAATGAATCCTCTTCTCGGTACTACCGTGATTCGGCTTGCCTGCCTCCGTTTAGCCTTTTTCATCGTCGCGGCACAAGTGTTTGCCGGTGTTCCGCAAACGCAAGCCGCTGTAGTCGAACACGACAGTCCGCTTGAACATCTCTCGTCGGACTTTGTGATGGCCGATGGGCCATGCTGGGACGGCTGGTCGCTGATCGTTCCCGATGTCAAAGGCGAAAAGATTCTTAGATACAATCCGAAGAAGAAAACATTACAAACGCTGCTCCCCGATTCCGGTCGCATCAGCGCATCATTCTTCAACCACGGGCGGTTGTATTTAAGCGATAACGGTCAAGGCAGGCTGTGTTTTATCGATGGACGCAAGAAAGTGGCGATCGCTGATTTCACGCCACTGAAAACCGACACTGAAAAGCGGGACTACCGCCCTAATGACATTGTGGTTGACCACCTGGGTGGTGTGTACGTTACTTTCACACCTCAAGGCAAAGTCGTTTACGTGACACCCGAAGGTGAGTTGAAAATTGCTGTCGAAAGCGTACCCACACCCAATGGCCTGATTCTCTCGCCAGATGGCAAGACGCTTTATGTTTCATCGGTCGCATCCAAACAGATCTGGGCATATGAGATCAAGCACGCCGGTGAACTGTCAAAGGCCCGCCAAATCGCTGCCATGGACAATGGTCCTGCACGAGGAGCCGACGGAATGGCCATGGATCGTGCCGGTAACGTGTACTGCGCCGGCCCCAGTGCAATCTGGATATGGTCGCCGACGGGAAAACTTGTAGACAAAATCGATTGTCCGACGAAGCCTATCAATTGCACGTTTGGTGACCCGGACATGCGATCGCTTTACATCACTGCTGCCGGTGGATTGTATCGTCAACGAATGAAAATCAGCGGACGCTCACCCTCACAGCCATCACTACAGCTGACTCCGATTGCACAAACTGAAACATCCCGCCAGCAGGACGCATCGATTCCGAGCACAGCCATTACAACGGACCTCAGATTTCAACCTGATGTCGTCTACGCCACCTATGGAGAACGAAAGCTGTTGGCGGACATCATTTCCCCTGCAAACGCCCAAAACCTTCCTGCGTTGATCGTCGTCCACGGCGGCGGCTGGCACAATGGCGACAAGACCAAGTTCCAAGCGCTCTCTATTGGATTGGCACGACAGGGATATGTGGTGGCTGCCATTGAATACCGTCTGGCTGACGAAGCAGCGTTTCCCGCGGCAATTCATGACTGTTTTGCTGCAGTTCGGTTTCTTCGCAACAACTCTCAACGCTTTCACATCGATCCTGACAGAATTGGCGCAGTAGGTGGTTCTGCCGGTGGCCACTTGGTTGGCTTGATGGCATCAGGCAGTGGGAATTCGAATCTGCAAGGCACCGCCGGAAATCTTGAAACGCCATCAGGAATTCAGGCTGCAATCGTCATGGCTGGCCCCTTGGAAATGCTGACGGGAAGCGTTGCTGAGCGATCACGAAGTGGAAAGGGCTTTTCGAATTCCAACAGTTGGCTACGTGGTACCGTCGACGAAAAACCAGCCTTGTACCGAGATGCTGATGCTTTCGTACAAATCGACAGGAACTCCTGCCCAATCCTGTTCATGGCTGGAGAATTTGATAATCCTGCGAGAAACCAGCGTTCGCGTGATCGCCTGTCCAAACTGGGCATTGCCACTGGCATCAAAACCTACAAAGGGGGCAAGCATGGCTGCTGGAATCGCTTACCCTGGCTCGACGAGATGGTGCCTGATATGGCTATCTTTTTCCGCGAACACTTGAAATAGCAAACGTCCGAAACAAAACTTGCATGCACGGGCAGATTTGTTTCTACCATGCACCAAAGAGTCAAATATCGCTCAGTGTTGGTAGTCCGCTCCTGACCAACTTCGCAAAACAGACTGTTGCCAGTTCTCTAAGGCAGTGGTCAACTCACGAACTCGTTCGGGCTCCTGCTTGCTGAGATCCTTGTCTTCCATGGGATCGTTCACCAAGTGATAAAGTTCGTACTTAACGTTTCCTCGACTCTCGATTCGATGCAGTTTCCACGGCCATGCATTCCATGCGGCATGTCCGCGTGAATCGAGACTTTCAAAGTCGGGAAACTCATTGACATTTTTCAATATCCTCTCGGGATGGGGGTTGGGCTTGCCAGCCATTTTGGCTTCCATGAGTGCCTTGATGATTCTGTCACTCCAAGTTCCCTGACCATCACGGAAGCCGTGCCAGAACCCCATGCCCGGACGACTCGTCTGTTCACCGGAAATCACTGCTGCAAGATCGATCCCATCGAGCGGCGTTTGGTGTTCTACCTTGGCTTGACCAATGGCGACTAGCGTGGGGTAAAGGTCCGAGGAAAACGCAGGTGTATCAATCTGCGAGGCCTGATATTTGGCAGGCCACTGCAAGATAGCAGGGACACGCAAGCCCCCTTCATAAATGCTGCCTTTCTTGGCTCTGCCACCCGACGAAGCTGTCACCAGACCACCATTGTCACTGCAATACAAAAAGAAGGTATTTTCCCTGATCCCCAGAGCAGTCAACGTCTTTTGCAGCCTTCCGATTTGCTGGTCAAGCAGCGTGATTTCACGAAAGTAGCCTGGCTTCTTTGTATTTTGATCGTTGTACAGTTGTCTGGCTTGAGCCAGATCGGGGAGTTCTTCCTGCGGATCATGCGGTGAAGGAAACCAGGTCACTGCGAACATCGGGCGATCACCTGAGTGGTGTCGGGTCAGAAAGTCGATCGTGGCATCCATGCTGATCACTGTTCCCGGTCCCTTGATCTGTTCGTAATTTCCATTTCGGCTCAGGTAAGGATCGTTGTCGAAAAAGTTCAACCCTGAAAGCCACTCATCAAAGCCTGCACCGCCAGGATTGGTGGGGCTGTTGGGTTGCACTGATCCGATATGCCACTTTCCAAAGTGCCCTGTCACGTAGCCAGCATCCTTCAAAGCCTCGGCAATGGTCGTTTCATGGGGCCGCATGTAGTGCCCATGGTTAGGCACATTGGTCCGGAACGGATGCCGTCCCGTCATGACGCTGGCTCGCGTAGGTGAACATACGGGTGCGCTGGCATAGAAACGGTTAAAGACGACACCTCCTTCAGCCATCGCATCCAGATTCGGAGTTTGAACGAAGGGGTGGCCGTTGTACCCGGTGTCCCCGTAGCCGTGATCATCAGCCATCACAATCACGACATTGGGTCGTTCATCACCGAACACGGGCAAACACAGCAGTGCCAAACAGATCGCGGCAGGACTGGCAAATCGCATTTTTTTCATTTTCAACGCAAACCAAAGCGGCAAATATTTACGACATGAACGATTTCAGTCGCAGACAACGCATAGTTTAACGTTCACTGCCAGACCATGCTTGCACCAGACAGGAATTACTACTTTCCAATACTTCCGGACAAAAGCGCTTCGACTAACTGTTCAACACCGGGTTCCTCCAGCATGGCATGCGGCAGAACATCCAGTTTGATGATTTCCAGACCACCTGCAAGTTCGCCCCAACCCATCTGTTGATCTGGAAAAAAGCTGTAATTTGTTTTTGGATTCACGAGAGTGACAGTGCCGGGATAGTAGGTGGGAACGTGAGCGAACGCAGCAGCCTGATTCAGGTCCAGAATCGGAGCCTGCTGCTTTTGGTCTTCGCTACCTTTAGAACCAAACAACCAAGGCAGTGTTGCCCTCACCAACAACCTCAGTTCACCATTTCGGATGACCTGCAGTTTACTGGCGAAATAACCAGGCCATTTCTTCAACTCGGTAGACAACAAATTCCGGGCATGGAAGTACAGCCTTTGGCTGAAAACCGAAATGAAACCGAAGCGTTTCATCTGGCTGAAATTGTAGGTATCAAGCAATGCCACCATTTCGACCTGATGCCCTTCTGCCTCCAACAGTCGAGCAATCTCAAATGCAATCGTTCCTCCCAGACAGTAACCGGCAATTCGATAGGGCCCCTCTGGCTGCTGGGCAAGGATTTCCGGCGTGTAGGACTGCGCCATCTCGCTGATGCTTTGCAGCGGTTCTGCATCACCATCAACCCCTTTGGCTGCAGGCCAAACACAGCCTGCCCCTCACCAAGATGCTGAATCAATTTCTGGTCTTCATGTCCCCTAAGGACGACAGCAGCGCATAGGAACTGCCGCTGCTGATTGACGACGCTAAGTCCCCACATTCCGAGTTTAATAACCCCAATTTTGGGGTTAGAAGAACTTCACCGAATCGTTCGTTTCTTGCCGGTGGCGAATGGGACGATCACGCGGCTTTTAACGCCAAAACCGAATCCCGCGGAGCTTTTGCAATGCCTCTGCAACACGCCCTGGGGAGTCACCAGTGGTAGCCAGGAAAGAAGATTCGCTAATCTGTTGCCATGAACCACGTCACATGCACCACAAAACAAGGCTAA
>JAPOKD010000865.1 GCA_029977825.1 Planctomycetota bacterium
CAAAGCCAACATCACAGGGTGGATGTGTCCTTGTGCTGCAGAATGGATTGGATGTGGAGCGTGACGCTGCGGAAGGAGTTGGGCCTGAACGCGTGCTGGGGGGATGTTGTTTCCTGTGTAGCAATAAAGTGGGGCCCGGCCACATCAGGCACCTTGATCATGGCCGCATCTTAATGGGGGATTATCAGCAACCGCAGCACGCCATTTCTGATCGTGCCTCGGCGGTTTGTGAGGACCTGGTACATGCCGGCATTGATGCCAAGCTTGTGTCGGATCTGGCTACTGCAAGATGGAAAAAACTGATGTGGAATATTCCCTTCAATGGTTTGTCTGTTGTGCTCAATGCGTCGACTCGGGAATTGATGGAGAGCCCTGAGGCGTGTGGGCTGGCACGAGACTTGATAGAAGAGGTGCATCAGGCAGCCAAGGCGTGTGGATCAGCGATCAGCGAAAAGGTGATTCAGACCACCCTTGATGTCACCCGGGAAATGGTCCCTTACGACAGCAGCATGCGGCTTGATTATCTTAACCAGAGACCCATGGAGATCGAGGCGATCTTGGGCAATCCCATTCGGCGGGCGGAAGCATGTGGGTGCAAAATGCCACGTGTGGAAATGCTTTATCACGAACTACTGTTTCTGAATCGCAAATCGAAGTTCCACCGCGGCGCAGCACAGGAAGACTGAAGAGACAGGGGGACGACTGGAGACAGGGGGACGACAGGAGTCACTTGCTGCCGTGCAGCAATTCTTCAAAGTTCAGTTCCAACTGTGTGTCTTGGTCGTCACCACCGAGTTCACGAAAAAGCAAGCTCGGTTGTATGTCACGGCTGTTCTGATATTTGTCGCTGCAGTAGGAATCAGCCGCACCCTCCAAGGACAGGTAGTAGATCTGGCAAACCTGCATGTTGGGATAGATGCGAACGGGCTGAACGCAATGCATTTCGAGCGTCCAGGTGCCACAGTAGCCCACATCGCCAACGCTTCCCCCCGGATTGATGAACAATCCGAGGCGTCCCAGTGAGCTTCGCCCCTGGATCATGGGGACGAAACCACGCGTTTCGGTGTACTCAACAGTTCGGCCGAGGTACAGCATGTTCGGCTGCAAGGTGAGGCCCTCCGCTGGTATTTCAAGCCGGCGATACCGGTTCGGAGATGCTGCATCCAGCACAACCTCCTCATAAACCAGCAACTCGTCGTGCAAAGCGAGGTTGTAGCTGTTGGGATTGAGCCGTTCACTCGAGAAAGGCTCAATCAGCAAGTCGGTGTCTTTGCGTCGTAATATCTCTTGACCCGAAAGCAGCATGATCAGTTTTGGTCCGTTGCGGGGAATTCGGGATGAGTCGTGAAGCAGACGGCGATGGCTGTCGCGCCCTGTCTGCTCGAGGGGTGGGCCTCACACCCCTGTATGTGCCGATTGTCGCGCACGAATGCCGGCTCGTCAATCATTTCCCCTCGCACCAAAGCAAGTTGGTCGCGTATATTATGTAATCAGGCAAACGGAGCGGTATTTTCGCTATTTTTTGTCACAGAAGTTTTTTCTGTCGCTCAAATCCAAGTCAGCAAACAAGGATCCTCAGTGATGTCACACATCGACCAAAGTAACCCGTACGCGGTCAATCTAGAAAACGCAGTCGCCTATGCACCTGAAAGCGAGCGGGCAGCCTTCATTCGACGCACCTACACGCACCTAACCGGCGCCATTTTAGCCCTGATTGGGCTGGAATTCGTTCTATTCAATGCTGTTCCGGTCGACACGATGCAGGGCTTGGTCGCCACGATGACTGGGGGCTATAGCTGGTTGTTTGTGCTTTTCGGTTTCATGGCCGTGAGCTGGGTTGCACGTAGCTGGGCCAATAGTGGGTCGCCCGCACCGCTGCAATACGCCGGTTTGGGTCTTTACGTGGCAGCGTGGGGGATCATGCTGCTGCCAATTCTGTACATTTGCATCAATGTCCTGAAGGATCCCAGTCTTCCCGCGACGGCAGGCGTCATTACCGGGGTGGCGTTTCTGGGTTTGACAGCGGTTGCGTTCATCACCCGTGCGGACCTGAGTAACTGGGGGCGATACCTGATGATTGCCGGTTTTGTGGCGATGGGGGTCATTCTGGCCGGGATTTTGTTCGGGTTTTCGCTTGGCCTTTGGTTTTCTGGATTAATGGTCGCGCTGATGTGTGGCTATATCCTCTACGATACCTCGAATGTAATTCATCACTTCGGTGTGGATCAGCATGTGGCGGCTTCCCTGGTGCTTTTTGCAGATGTCGTCATGCTGTTCTTTTATGTGCTGCAAATCCTGATGAATCGCGATTGAGAATGATTTTGCAGCAGGTTCCTGACGAAGTGCTTGTGGATCAACTATTTCGTTCGTCAATGATGAGTACTGCCTGGCTCGGGTGATTGGTAAGAAAGTTTGCGGTCGCGGCATTTTGAGCGACGGGTGACGTGATCGTGAACGCGAAGCAGGTCTATAATCGGCTGGATCAAGGTCCTGTGATTGACAATGCCTGACAATGAAGCGTCGGCTGGCGTCCATCGGGTTTGGCCCTGCCTGCGAGGAATGGGAGCCAGCACTGAGTAGGCAGCAAGAGGGCAGGCGGACACAGCACTGTCAGACACAACACACTCAAACATTGGGAATGTTCGCCAGAGGAGCTCGTTGGTTGCTGGGAAAAGGATCCGAATCTGATGAGCAACCAGTACCAGAATGAGTACACAAACAGACTATGCGCGGCGAGGATTCGGGCGGCTGACCTAACGCAGGAGACAAACCCATGGATGATCTGGATGCTGTTACACGGTTGCCAGATGACTTTGACGGTCGGGTAAGATTATTTCCCCTGCCTGACCTCGTTCTTTTCCCTCACGCGATGCAACCTCTCCATATCTTTGAACCCCGGTATTGCGAGATGTTGAGTGAGGCACTGGCTGGGGATCATTTAATCGCCATGTCGACGCTC
>JAPOKD010000029.1 GCA_029977825.1 Planctomycetota bacterium
ATTCGCGGCAACCGGACTTCTCCCCCTGCTGCGGTGGTGACCATCACGAACTCGCCCAACTGCCTTGCTCGCCCGAATAGCACGTTATCGTTTTTCAGCAGCACACAAGCCTGAACCTTTGCTTGATCGACCGCTTTGCTCCTCGCCGCGACCATGCCAGCATTTGCTGGAACCTGTTGCAATGAAACACTTTCATCCACCACTTGAAGACCCGACTGCAGTAAATCCTGTCCATGCGCGAACTTGCAGCATGAAACAGTCAAAAGAATGACCGCGGCGGCGTGAAGGGTTGAAACGATATGCATGGTGCAGGAAATAGCAGTTTTTCCAATCCGACGTCAATGCTGGCTTTGCCGGCTAAACTTGGCCAAAAACACGAAAAACCCAGCTTTCAACCGGTGGATTCGAGTGAGCCAAGAACTCTTGATGCAGCGTCGCAACTCTTGCTCTGATCCCCAAGCGGAGTGATTGATTGCCACCACAGTAGGAATCATACTTTTGGCTTCTCAGGTTCCGCCTCGGTGACGGTAACCGCCCTGCCCCCATCATTGCGATAGCACCCCATGTCACAAACATCGATGTCTTCCCAACAACGCCACCTTCAACTTCCCCTGCGGCTGTCCCTTTTCATTTCGGCCAGCATCCTTTTGGCGACTGCTTCGGCCAACGCTGGTGAATACCTCAACGGTATCAAATGGAAAGCACCTGAAGTTGTAACTCCCGGTAAAACTGATTCTGCCCCGCCCTCTGATGCCATTGTTCTATTTGATGGCACAAGTCTGAAAGACTGGAAAAACGGTGAGCGATGGGAAGTAAAAGATGGAGTCGCATACTCCGGAAAAGGGAAGATCGTATCCAAGGAAGCGTTTGGTGATTGTCAGCTTCACATCGAGTGGACAGCTCCCGTTCCCGTCAAAGGCTCCGGTCAAGGTCGCGGCAACAGTGGCGTCTTCCTGATGGATCGCTACGAGATCCAGGTGCTCGATTCCTTTAACAACCCAACTTACTTTGATGGACAGGCGGGCGCGATCTACAAACAGACGCCACCCGCTGTCAACGCAATGCGGCCCCCTGGGGAATGGAACACATACGACATTTTCTGGACGGCTCCACGTTTTGACGATGACGGCAAGCTGCTGTCACCGGCGTACATTACAGCTATTCACAACGGTGTCCTCATTCTGAACCATTTTGAGCTCAAGGGAGATACGCCCTACCATCGGCCTCCCGCCTACCAGCAGCATCCGCCGACAGGACCGATCTCGATTCAGGACCACGGAAATCCAGTTGGTTTCCGTAACATCTGGGTCCGGGAATTCAAACCCGCTGGTGGTGAGCAAGTCCGCAAACCGTTCATCCGTGACGGCAAGAAAGAAACGCCGATTGAGGATTGATCCGATCAGCAGTCGCACTGCAACGTCAAACTTTCGACTGGTCGGCTCATGCCGACCAGTCTTTTTATGAGAGCAACTCAGCCGATAATTGATCGCGGCAAGCACCAATCACCTGCCCCACCAGGTCATCAGCTTGCTGACCACTCAAAGTCGCCTCGTGACTTTGCAATTCAACGGTCATAAGGACGCGTTTCCGATCCTTGCCATCTTTGTTTGCATCGCGGTACGTCTCGCGATACGTCACTCCAGCAAGTTCGGATCCAACCGCAGCACGTACTACATGCTCCATATCGCTCCAACGCACCGATTCATCAACCACAAAATTCAAATCACGTTGGATGGATGGGAACGAACTGACAGATTTCTGCTGCGGCACAAGTTGTGATTTTTCCAGCAGCTTTGGCAAATCCAGCTCAGCCACTACGACAGGGCCAGACATTTTCCACTGCTTCAATGTCTTTTCATGGACAGATCCCAGATAACCGACACCAGTATCCCCTAGCAGCAACTCCACACATTGCCCTGGCACGAATCCGGCACGCTCGACAACCGACACCTGCAACGAGTGCTCAATTCCCAAACGCTGGCACAACGTTTCAACCACACCCTTGAATTCGAAAAAGTCACGCCCAGCGATGAGCCCCAGGGAATACTGCTCGGCGGGCAAAGCACTGTCGGTATCGCTGGGCAGATAGATATGGGCAATTTCGAACAGTTCAGCCTCCAAACTGGCAGCAGCCCAGTTCTTGGCCCGACCTTCTAGCAAGCTCGGCAGCAGGGTGCGGCGAAGCCGCCGCGCTCCTTTGAGCATCGGTGTTTCACTTTCCAAAGCTGGTCGATCCGTCCATGGACTCAGGGATTCGTCGAGTCGCTGCGTGACGATACTTGGGGTCATCGCTTCACTGAGACCGGCTGCGGTCATCACCTGACGTATCCGTTCCATGGCAGTGTCGAAATCCCTCTTGGAACTGGGGGCTACCGGAATCGGAGCATCCTCGGGAATCTTTTCATAACCGTGAATACGTGCGACTTCCTCAACCAAGTCAGCTTCACGTGTCAAATCATGCCGCCATGAGGGAGGCACGTACAGTTTCCCAGATGTGGAACCAAGATCACCGGCCTGAGCTTCACATCCCAGTGCCACAAGAATTCGAGTTACCTCTTCGGTATCAATCTCGATACCCAGGATTCGCTCCAATTGACTGGATCGCAGCACGACAGGCTGTCGGGGTTCGATCTCTGCTGCAGTATCAATGACTCCACTCACGACCTCACCACCCGCGAGGTCAACAATCATTTCACACACTCGTTGACTGGCCCACTCCACACCCATTGGATCTACCTTGCGTTCGAACCGGTAGGATGAAGGGCTATGCAACTTCAATCGCCTTGCAGTGCGTCTCACCGAGAGCGGCGTGAACACAGCTGACTCGATTACCAGATCACGGGTCGCATCGCTCACCTCTGACAGTGCTCCCCCCATGACGCCGGCCACTGCCGAAGCCCGCTTCGCATCAGCGATAACACAAGTCGTCTCATCCAACTCGTACTGTCGATGGTCGATAGCATCGATCATCTCGCCTTTGTGACCCGGTCTGACAATGATCTGCGAACCACTGACCTTGGCATAATCAAAAGCATGCAAAGGCTGACCACACTCCATCAACACATAATTTGTCGCATCGACAACGTTATTGATACTCTGATACTGTTCGATGCTGCCATCAAGTTTGCGTTTCCAGAAGACTGACTGCAGTGCTTCAACCAACCAGCTGGGACTGGGTCCAACCTGAACTCCCTGAATCACCCGCGCGGTATACCTGGGACAGGCTTCTTCAAACTGGTTTTCCACAGTCAACAGGGAATCGATGCTCTGCCCGGAACACTTCAAACTGGGCTCAGGCTTGCAGATCGGCAGCCCGTACAACACTCCCACCTCTCGGGCGACCCCAAGGTGTCCCAAGCAATCACCCCGATTACTCGTCACTTCGAGATCGATCACCACGTCATCGTTGATGTGATCGGTGCCCTCGTGATTCAGGCCAGACAGACTGAGCCGTTGAGCGAGTTCTTCGTGACTCATCGGCAAGTCAACGTACTTCGTCAGCCATTTCAGGGATACAAGCATGGAAAACGGATTGATTGGTGGGTGAAATGATGAATCCAACCCACAATTTATCGAAATGCAGGAAAACGCAATACCTCGGAAGTGTCCGCCAAAGAGAAAGACTCACTGGGCTAGAATGATGTGAGCAGCTGTTTCACCCCTCTTTAAGCCATTAAATCCATATGTTCAGACGCCTCATCATTCTGGTTCTCCTGGTTTTTTCAGCTTTTGCCAGTTCACAGTCCCTAGCCGGGGAACGCCCAAACATTCTGTTGATCATGGCCGATGATGTCGGAATAGAAGGACTGGGCTGTTATGGCGGCGTCTCCTACAAAACGCCCAACTTGGATCGAATGGCGGCTGCTGGTCTTCGATTTACGCGTGCCTACTCTCAACCTTTGTGCACGCCGACTCGCGTCGAAATCATGACGGGACAATACAACCACCGAAACTGGAAGTACTTTGGCATTCTGGATCCCAATCAGAAAACATTCGGACATTACCTGAAAGATTCGGGGTACACCACGGGAATCTTTGGCAAGTGGCAATTGCAATCCTATGATCCACCTGATCTGCCCGGTGCGTCCAACCGACGCGGTACGGGCATGCATGCCAAGGATGCGGGCTTCGACCGATACTCACTTTTCCACGCGCTTCACACCGAGGCCAAAGGGTCCCGCTACACCAACCCGACCATGCTTGAAGGTACAGCCGGATCCGAGGGACAACTAAAGACCTATCAAGGACAATTTGGTGAAGACATCTGGGTCGACCAGATCGTTGAATTTTTCGAGGCCACCAAAGATCAACCCACCTTCGCGTACTATCCAATGGCATTGCCACACTGGCCGTTCGTACCAACCCCGGATACGCCCGGATGGAACCCAGACAGTGAGCAATCCGAAGCACCTGAGTACATTGTGGACATGATCCAATACATGGACAAAGCCGTTGGATCACTCGTCCACAAGCTGGAAACCAAAGGCTTATTGGATAACACCCTCGTACTTTTCTACAGTGACAACGGCACGCACGCCAAGGTCGTCTCTCAAATGCAGGACGGCAGACAGATTCAGGGTGGAAAAGCAAGCACGCGTCAGACGGGGATTCATGTTCCCCTGATTGCATACTGGCCCAAAAAAATCAAACCGGGTACGGATCAAGATCTCGTGGATGCCTCTGATTTCCTACCCACGCTAATGGAGATTGCGGAACGTAGTCTTCCGAAGCAAGCCATTACCGATGGCATCAGCTTCGCACACCGCCTGTTTGATCAACCGGGCCCCCGGCGGAACTCGGCTTTTTTCTGGTACGACTCACGCCCAGGATGGGACAAGGAGAGATTTCGTCGTGAGGTTTTTGCCTTGAACAAGGACTTCAAGCTTTACCGTAGCGGACGGCTGTTTCGCTTGACCGACAAACCGCTGGAAGAGATCGAAGTCAATCTGCTGAAAATGAATGATTCAGAAAAGAAGGCACAAAAGACACTGGCAGCATTCATTGAAAATAATCTTCGGAACGCTCAGGAACCTGAACTAGTCAATGCATATGGAGAGCCCGAATTTGATCTGCTGTACCTCCCCGCCAACAAACAAGAAACCAGCGAAGTGACCCGGCGAATGCTGGCAACTGGCAAGGAGTTTTCTTACGGTGAAACCAACATTCCTGAACAGCGTCTCTGGATCTTCAATCCACTTGAAATCGGGGAGGATGAAAAGCGTCCATGCGTCTTTTTCATTCATGGTGGAGGTTGGGGCGGCAAACCCGAATCACTTGCCGCACAATGCCTCTATCTACAACGACGCGGCTTTAACGCAGTCTCCATTCACTTCCGAAGCCCAATAAAAAACCTGACTCCTCAAGACACTCTTGACGACGCAAGAATGGCCTTTCGATGGATCATCCAACACGCAGACGAGCATCACATTGATGCAACGAAAATTTTCATTTCGGGAGGATCTGCCGGAGGTCATCTGTCACTCGCATTAAGAACCCTTGACACCAACGGTGACGGGTTCGACCAACCAGAGCCAGCTGGGCTGATTTTATTCAATCCGGTGATTGACTTGGTTGATGGCTGGGCCAATGGACGCAACAAGTGTTTGAAAGCAGGAATAGAGCCTCGCGAATTTTCACCGGCTCACCACGTTCGACCTGGTCTCCCTCCAATGCTTATTCTCAGTGGCGCCAAGGACTCACTGATTCCTCCCAAACTGATCCGTGATTTCCAAAAACGCCTGACTGCTGTGGGCGGAAAATCTCAATTCATCGAATACCCCGAAGCTGGGCATGGATTCTTCAACTACGGCAGAGAAGGGAACAAGTATTTTCAGTGGACGATGTGGGAGATGGAAAAATTCCTGCGGCAGGGCAGTCGGTAAACGGGGTTCTGGAAAAGGGGAAAGCCGAAGTCAGGCATTTGGAAAAGCAGACCAAGTACCTGCTGACTGATCATCCTGATCGGCAGATCGACCACGATGGAAAAATTTTTTTTCAGATCATGCACATAGGTGACTGCCGTCTGCACCAAGTTGTCGGATAGAATGTAACGGCCAGTTAGTCTTCTCCTCCCACGACTCTGACGTGTCACCCGGGGATCACCGTGCCCAAGTCGCTCCAATGCCCCCGATGCAACGGTTCAGTATCAATTGCTGACAATGCAGCGGGGAAACGTGTTAAATGCCCTCACTGCGAGCAGAATTTCCTTGCCCCGGGAATCGCTGCTGATAGCAGCTCGGAGGAAGATGAGGATGACTGGTTAACGCTTAGCGATTCGCCTGTACCAGCACACCCATCTTCGCCAAGCTCAGATTCCCAGGCTTCCAAAACAACGACGTCACCACTCTCGTCAAAAAACAGGAACACGCAACCAGAAAACGAGACCCCGTTGCCGGATGATGACGACTCCTTTTTTTCTGAATCCTCCCTTCCACCCATCCAGATTCCTGCTGCTTCCACATCGAGTTCGCCAGGCGCAGGAAACGATCTGTCACAATCAAACGCCAGCACCCTGGGACCTGACATTTCAGCGGCCGAGGAAGAACTTCTATCGCAATTCACTGACACCTCCATACCGACAGCGGATGCCAAGCCACCAGTAAAAAAGAATGCTTTGGATGCAATTCGAGCTTTGGGTGCATCAGCCTCAAACATCGGTGATGACTCTGCAACCAATACCACCGCCGCTCCGCGAGCAGCTTCGGTTGAATATGAATCTGAATTCCGCGTGACATGCAAGGTGTGCGGTACGATCACGTATGCCAAGGCAGTAGATTCCGGAAAAACGACGAAATGCAGCGACTGTTACTCCGAAATTCTCATTCCCAAGCCTCCCCGAATCCGTAAGAAACCCGAGATAGACATCGCCAACGCCGAAACATTCAGCCTTGGCCAAAACAACTCCGAAGAAAGAAAGACTGCAGACCCGTTCCGAAAGTCAGCTGCCGACCTGTTAGCCGAGGCATCTCGTCAGGAAGAAGACGCCTCGCCGCCAGTCTATGAGGACACCCCGAATGTTCTCGAATGGGTCAAGAATGTTTTTGGCATTTTCAAGGACCCCGGTGTCATCATGCATTGGGTCTGCCTGTCGGTTGCTGCGGCGATTCCAACTGCTTTGCTGGTCTCCATAGAGCAGGAATCGTTGCAACTGCTGCTCACAATCGGGATGATGATTGGCGGGCTGATTCTGGGCGGGATCACCGTCAGTTGCGCCTTTGCAATTCTACTGTCAGTTGCCAATGGAAATGATCAGGTTGAAGACTGGCCCAGTACGGATGTTTTTCAATGGCTCGACCAGCTGACACTTGTACTTGGTGCAACGGGCTTGGTCGCTATTCCCATGTGGACGATTTGTTTCCTCACAAACTCCACAGGCCTGCTCGGCGTCGCTCTCGTCATGTTTTCAATCTATCTTCTTCTGCCGTTTATCTTGCTGTCCATGCTCGACATGGGAAGTGTTTTCGCCCCATTCTCGCCTGAACTTGCTCGCAGTGTTTCGAAGTGTCAGGAAGAGTGGGGTGGTTTCTATTTTTCCTCCGGATTGCTGTTTGGCCTTCTTTTTCTATTCACTGCGATGATTTGGTATCTCCCGGGAAGCCTCGGCATCGTGGCAACCACCACGCTGTGCATCTTCACCACATTTGCCTATTTTGGAATGATGGGACGCTTGGCCTACACGATCGGTCAAAGTGTGAATGCACCACCCAAGAAAAATGACATTGACCGTAGTCGGCCAACGGACCCCCAATAATCGGCGTGAGCGGTACGGAGAACAGGTCGTCAGGCAGCGGCATAGTCGCCACCTCCTGTGATGCTGTGGAGATACACAGGAGAAAAACTTCAGCGTCAACGGTATCGCCTGAAAGGATGCGAACACCGGTGTTGTTGTTACAGTCACTTTTTCTGACTTCAATGGTTCAGACGTCGATTGCCTCAGCATCCTCGGCGCGATCCATGATAAATCGGAACCTTGCTGAGGCATCGCGTCCCATCAAGTCGCTGATGATGCGATCTGTTTCCAGCTGGTCATCGATTTCGACTTTCTGTATTCGTCGCTTTTCAGGGTTCAACGTCGTGTCCCACAGTACCTTGGGCATCATTTCTCCCAGTCCTTTGAAACGTGTGATTTCAGGCTTGGCGCGACCGGTGTACTGTTCCAACACCTCCTCCCGTGCGGCTTCATCAGCTGCCCAAAAGGTCTCCTTTCCCAGGTCAATTCGATAAAGCGGTGGCACGCCGATGAACAGTCGACCAGCGGCAATCAAGGCGGGCATATGCCGATAGAAAAACGTCAGCAGCAAAGTTGTAATGTGATGCCCATCAGAATCGGCATCGGCCAACAGGATGACCCGCTCATATCGCAAGTCTGCGAGGTTCAGATTGGGCCCGATTCCACAGCCCAGAGCGGCCACAAGGTCCTGTATCTCCTTGTTTTCAAGAATCTTCTTGAGCGTTGCACTTTCCGTATTCAAGACCTTTCCACGCAGCGGCAGAATGGCCTGATAATTGCGATTGCGGCCCTGTTTGGCACTACCACCTGCTGAGTCACCTTCCACAATGAAGATCTCGGAATCGCCCTTTCCACCAGAAACGCAATCACTGAGTTTTCCTGGCAACATGGTACGCTTGGAACCACCTTTTCTTGACACAGCTGCTGAAGCAGCTCGTGATGCGGCACGTGCCCGAGCCGCAGCGATGATCCTTGCAACAATGGAATCCGCGACACTTCGATTGTTGTTCATCCATTGTTCCATGGCCGGTCGGATGGCAGCCTCGACAACCGATTGAACATCAGGGTTATTAAGTCGATCCTTGGTCTGCCCCTGGAACTGCGGATCCTCGATAAAGACGGACAGGATGACAATCAATCCCTCTCGAATATCTTCCAAGGTCAACTTGACTCCGCGCGGCGTAAGGCTGTGCGTATCGATATAGTTGCGGACGGCTTTATTGACGGCCCCCCGGCAGCCATTTTCATGTGTGCCGCCACTTCCGGTTGGAATTCCGTTAACGTAACTTCGCACGTGTTCGTCGGTCGACTCGGTCCACTGCAGTGTCAACTCCATACGAAAATCATCTTCTTTACGAAGCGTGAATGGAGATTCATGAATGGGTCTGGCATTTCGTTCTTTCACTACTTTGGCCAGATAGTCAACGATTCCCTGCTCGTGAAAAAAGGTTTCCTTACTTTTGTTGACTTCATCGTTGTAAGTGACTTTCACGCCACGGTGCAGAAAACTTGCTGTTTCCAACCGAGCTCGAATGACCTTCGTATCAAATTCCGTCTTGGGAAAGATGGTAGGGTCAGGTGTGAAGCTGATCGTCGTTCCTGTGCCCCGCACTGCACCTTTCAATTTCTGCAGTTTGGACGTGGATTTACCCTTCGCAAACGCCATTCGATACTGTGCACCGCCACGTCGAACGACAGCAGTCAATTCTTTACTGAGCGCGTTGACAACCGAAGCACCTACACCATGCAGTCCACCGGCAGTCTTGTAGTTGTTCCCATCAAACTTGCCACCGGCGTGAAGCACGGTCAAAACAGTTTCCAAGGCCGACTTTTTCGTTTTCGGATGTTTATCAACTGGAATACCACGACCATTATCCGAAACAGTGATTTTGCGTCCATCTTTATGAAGTGTGACAGTGATTTCAGTGGCGTGTCCATTCATCGCCTCATCAATTGAGTTGTCCACCACTTCCCAGATCAGATGGTGCAACCCGGCCATACCGACGCCACCGATATACATGCCAGGCCGTTTCCGAACGGGCTCGAGCCCCTCAAGCACGACGATATCTTCGCCTTCGTATCGTTTATTTGCAGCCATCTCGATGTCGTTCCGTCAGCTGGATATTGATTCAGCCGCAAGGGCTGATGCAGGATGAATAAAAAGATAATCAAACAGTCAGGATGATTCACTAAGCGTCGGCGGAGCCTTTGGCGGCGGCGTCACGATTTCGGATATTTTTCCATTCTTTTGAATCTCGTTGCCTCGTCCGCCACGCGAGGTCACTCGATACTTGGCGGTCGAGATCGTTTTCTTGGCGCCACGATTCGTCATCACTGTCAACAAGTCACGGTCACCTGTTGAAGCTTTGAACCCTAGCAATTCATCTCCGGCGGCAAGTCGAATGAGCGTCACTCCCTTACCCGGACCGGACAGATAATTGATTTCTTCGACAGTGCAAATCATGGCCCTGCAAGCACGAGACACTGCGAGCAGATTTTCAGTCCCATCAACAGGCACAACACTGACGATCGAAGAATTAGCGGCCACCCTCGCGAATCTTCGACCAGTGCGTGTCGATGTTTCGACAAACGGCTCGAAACTGAAGCGGAGCGCAAAGCCGTTACTTGACGCTGCCAGAGCATGACACTCGGGACAATAGTCGGGATTCTTGGGATCCTCACGAACGTCATCAATGAACCTTGAATCGAAAGAAATCGCTGTAACGATTCGCTCTCCATCCTTCATCTTGAACAGTTTCTGTATTGGCTCACCAAAACCTGTGGAAGCCGGTACATCAATCATACGAGCCGTGTAGCAAACACCAAGTGACGAGAAAAATCCGATTGTGGATCGAGTGCTCCCTGCAACACAGTCCAACACGCTGTCACCCTTTCGCAAACGACTCTTGCCGGGGTCGGCAATCTGCTTCTGCCGCTTCACCCAACCATCCTTGGTGATGAGAACATGGCAGTCTTCAGCAACAATAAAATCTTCGGCTGTGTATTCAGGCTCTTCCTCGACTGTCGTGATCAGCGTACGTCGTTTACCGACACTGTCCTTTCCGTAATCGGTGACGAGCGACTCGATTTCCTTGCGGACGATCTGCCATCGACCTGAAGAATTGGTGTCTTTGGTATCTTCGGCCAGCAACTTTCGTATTTGGCGAGCACGCTTGTTCTTCTCTTTGAGCTCGTCCAGGATGAGATTGATTTCCAATCGGGCCAATCGATACAGTTTCAATTCCAAAATGGCATCGGTCTGCTCATCATCGAGACCACCGCCACGTCCATCAGCAGGAAACTTTCGCATGATCTTCTGGGCAGCATCAGCCTTGCCATCACTCTTGCGAATGATCCGGATAATGGCATCAAGTGCATCAAAGATCAACGCAAAGCCATTCAGAATATGGATTCGTTTTTCGAGTGCCTTCAATTCATTCGTCAGACGTTCAGTGATCACTTCAAGGCGGAAGTGCAGGAAGTGCCAAAGCATTTCTTTCAAGCTCAGGCGATTTGGAGCCCCGACCTCAGGGTTTTCTGTGGGCACAAGGCACGTCAGATTGACGTTAAAGTTGTTTTGCAACTGCGTGTGCTTGTACAGATAGGCCAACACCTTTTGCTCATCGGCACCCTTTTTAAGCATCAGGTCAACGCGGATTTCATCCGTGGAAAGATCCCGCACCTCAGTCACCAAAGGCAATTTCCCACTGAAAATGATCTCAGCAATCCGCTCAACCATGGCAGCCTTGTTCACACCGAATGGGATCGATGTTACTTGCAGAACCTTGACTCCCTTCTGAGTGACCAACTTGGTGGTTCCTCGGAGCTTGATCGTACCCTGGCCAGTAGCATAGATTTCTCGCAGCTCATCTTTGGTGTTGGTGACCTGCCCAGCGGTGGGAAAGTCGGGGCCCTGAATTGCATCGTTGGCAACGAGTTGGTAACCCTTGATTTCCGGATTGTGCAGCAACTTGAGCAATGCGTTGCAGATCTCGCGCAAGTTGTGTGGTGGAATGTTGGTCGCCATTCCCACCGCGATTCCGGTTGCCCCGTTGAGCAGCAGGTTGGGAACAAGACTTGGCAAGACAACGGGTTCTTCCCGGCTACCGTCATAGTTGGGTTTGAAGGCGACTGTGCGAGTTGCCAGATCTTTTAGCATTTCTGACGCAAGTGCCGTCATTCGACACTCGGTATAACGCATTGCCGCCGCATTGTCCCCATCGACGCTGCCGAAGTTGCCACTGCCATCGACCAACGGCATCCGCAAAGAAAACGGCTGAGCCATCCTCACCAAGGCATCATAGATCGAACTGTCGCCATGCGGATGAAAACGTCCCATGACGTCACCTACCACCTTGGCACATTTGACATGCTTGGAACTGAAATTCAGTCCCTGCTGACTCATGGTGTACAAAATTCGGCGTTGAACAGGCTTCAGACCATCTCGGACATCGGGCAGCGCGCGACTGGTGATCACGGAGAGCGAATAATTCAGATATTTCTCCTGCGCTGCCTGTCGCAGAGGAATCACAACCAGCGATGGATCCTGCAAATCAAAAAGTGATTCCGTTTCATCCGTCTTACCGGCCGTGGATTTTCGTTTGCCAGAAGCCTGAGAAGCCCCGGTCTTGGTTCGAGTTCGACGTTTTGCCACGCCAGAAGGTCCTTTTCTTGCCAGTGGTGCGAGATTTTTCGTGCGATTAGCGGCCTAACAGCCAAAACAACAATGCAGAAACTAGGCAATTTATACCGTTAATGCTATCCGAGTCGATTACGGCATTCTCAACGGGACCGATGCACAAGCGGGTTATAGCGGTCAAAACCGTGAAAGCGAACCCAATGATCATGCCGAGCAGAGCGGCAAACGAGCCGCACGTCAACTATGAGCGGCAGTTGGTCCGAAAACTCTTTGAAACAGGATCTGTTCCCATTTTGCTGCCGTGACACGGATTTTTATCTGCGAGGCACGAAAGCGGCGGGGATCGATCGCCAGCCATCAGGCTGGATTCCGACCCATTTCAGCCGTCGACACGCTCGGGCGACGTTCACGGTGGAGCCGAACCTATGAAAATCAGAACGCATTCCTATGCAGTGGTCGCCTTGGCCGCGTGCGTGACCCTCGCAGCCACCGCGACAGCAGACGAACCTGTCACACAAGTCGAAGAACAGGTACCTGCCGTCGCTGCCACCGATAGCTACGTCGGTGACGTGGCACCGGGGATACAGCGTGGCTATGGCCAGCCTGACCTGTTCTACAACTTCTACACCCAAGGCGCTGCCAACCGAGCGAACGCCCAAATGTACCTGTCTCCCATGCCAATTCCACCAAATGTCGGGCACACGTACTACACCTACCAACCCTTCTATCCACACCACATGCTGTATCCGCATCAAAACCGGTTTCACCGTCATTATGACTGTGGTCGTGGCATGAATAGGACCAAGGCTTCCTACTATTACCCACCTGTTCGCCAGACAGCGAGCAACCTTTACTGGAACTTCCTGCGAATGCCCCGCTAGTTCCCTGAAACCAGCTACAGGTCAATTCCTTGACCTTTGAAACCCGATCCAGCACTTCCCTGATAATGAGCCTACCATGATCCATCGAATCATCCTTGCCGTTGGCCTGGTGACCGCTTCAATCGCAGCCCCGCAGACAAACGCGACTGCAGGCGATCCCTTAGGAATGGCCCAGGTTTGGTCCTATAACTTTTCCATGAACCGTCCTTGGCATGGAAATTACTACAACCAAATGTACGGCCAACCACTGGCTTTGATTGTTCCCCCCACCGCTCACATGCGGCAAACCTACTCTTGGGGCGTCAGTCAGAATCTCATGTACCCCGTGCACCATCAGTTCGGTCGCAGTGCCAATTCCCCCGGTGCCGCACGTGGTCGATTCTACGGCACACCCCACTGGCCAAGCCACACAGATCAGTTCGGTACCTACTACGTGCGAGGCCCTTGGTAGCAGGAAAACCAGTCGCGAGCTGGAACGAACACCTGCTTCCCCGAGCTCTGCAACCACTTGGCTAGGAAACCACCGAGCTCCGAATTTATCCAGCTAACCCCGATTGGCGACATGCCATAGGGAATACGCTCATTGCGTCAGGCCGGTGCTTCCGATTGGAGGCGCCGGTCTGTATTTATGGACAAGCCAAGCTGCTTCCCTTTTCATCTGGAAGCCAACCGCCTCACTGGAACAACCGCCTCACTGGAACAACCGCCTCGTCAGCAGAGCAACGCTCACCCGGTGTCGCATCTTGACCAACAGCATCGCGATATCAGGCTTGATTGGTCCTTCCGCCTGTCAATCCGATGCTGGGTGAAAAGCTCATCTTCCAGCCAGAACAGCAGCGATTTTGCCTGCCGCCGGGCACACCCCCGCACTTTGGTGAAAGTCTGTGGCGTTTTCTCTCAAAACGCTTATTTGCGGCCTATCTTTGGATGGGATGAGATATCAGGACTGAACACAGGGCACCACCAAGCCCATCTTCGGCCCTACAGACGTCTCAAACCGCAAAATCGCAATCCTTACCCGACCGCCCAGCCGCGTGTTGGGCGTTCATCCATTGAGTTGAGTGACGGGAACCGCACGGGAACCCACTCATAAGAAAACGGAAAGCAGCAGCAATGCGAACAGGCACTCCAATCAGCCGCCCCAGTCGGCAGCAACAGTTCGAAGAGGTCAAATCGCGTATCCACAGCAAATTAGTGGACAAATTGGACCTCACTCGGGTGGGCGAGCTCAAGGGCGACACACTCAAACGAGAAATTCGTCTGGTTGTCGAGCATCTTTGTGATGCAGAAGACACATTGCTGAATCGCGAGGAACGCGAACGCATTGTCGAAGAGGTAATCGACGAGGTTCTGGGTCTCGGTCCACTGGAATTGATTCTGAAGGATCCAACGGTCAGTGACATTCTGATCAACGGTCCCAAAAGCATTTACATCGAGCGTGCAGGACAGATGGAGAAATCGGAAGTGGAATTCCGGGATGGCAAGCATCTGCTTCAGATCATTGACAGAATTGTCAGCAAAGTGGGTCGTCGCATCGATGAAACTTCCCCCATGGTTGACGCAAGGCTTGAGGATGGGTCGCGTGTCAACGCAATCATTCCCCCACTGGCTCTCGATGGGGCTGCAGTCAGTATCAGACGTTTTGGCAGTAATCCTTTACGTCTTGAGGACCTCCTCAACTTCAAAGCATTTACACCGGAGATGGTGATGCTCTTGGAAGGCTGCATCAAAGCGCGGTGCAATATCATCATTGCAGGTGGTACAGGCTCAGGAAAAACAACGCTCCTCAACACGCTGTCCTCTTTCATTGGGCAGGAGGACCGAATCGTTACGATTGAGGACGCAGCAGAACTTCAACTGCAACAGGACCACATTGTCCGCCTGGAGACACGTCCAGCAAACATTGAGGGCAATGGCGCGATCACCGCAACCGATCTGGTCAAGAACGCTCTGCGTATGCGTCCAGAACGAATCATCATTGGTGAATGTCGCGGTGGCGAAACGCTGGACATGCTTCAGGCGATGAACACCGGCCATGATGGATCCATGACAACGATTCACGCCAACACGCCGCGTGATGCCGTTGCCCGACTCGAAACTCTCGTGATGATGTCCGGCTTTGAACTACCTGTCAAAGCCATCCGACAACAGGTAGCCGGAGCCGTCGACATATTGATTCAGGCCAACCGCCTGCAAGGCGGTCCACGCCGAATCACAGCAATCACAGAGATTGTCGGAATGGAGCAGGACACCATCGTGATGCAGGACATCTACAAGTACACGCAAAAAGGCATCGACGACGAAGGCAAAGCATTCGGCCATTTTGAATGTACCGGTGTGCGTCCCAGTTTCATGAACCGTCTGGAAGCCGCTGGTGTACGTCTGCCCGCTAGTGCATTCCGCGAAAGAGTCATGATGCAAGCCTGACTCAGGTTGTCATTCAGATCCGAGAAACCACAACTCGTCCCCAGTTTCAAAACCTCATTTGATCTACAGTTCAGTTATGAGTGGATACATTATCGTCGTTCTGGTTGGTATCGTCGTCACGTGCCTCGTCGCGTTCGCAATCAACGTGATGGCGCCAGGAAGCGACACTACGTCCACCGAAGATCGACTGTCGGCCATGGCAAGTCGTCGCAGCAGCGGCGAAGAGAAAGAAAAATCCTCTTTACTCACTGGTATCGACGAGGAGTATTCACCGCTCACTCGTATTCTGGAAAACCTTCCCGCCTTCACGGATTACCTCGAGCAGGCTGACATCCCGATGCAGCCCGCCAAATTCGCTTTACTTTGCGCTGCAGCATTCGTGGCTGGGGTAATGACCTGCATCCTGACTCCTGTCCCGATTTTATTAGCTCCATTCGCGGGCGGCCTGTTTGCAGCGTTACCGATCAGCTGGCTGGTCATGAAGCGAAAGAAACGTCTTGCCAAATTCGGTCGCCAAATGCCGGAAGCACTCGATCTGCTGAGTCGCTCATTGCGTGCCGGACACTCACTCAATGCCGGCTTTGGGCTCGTTGCCTCCGAGCTTGAGGCTCCTCTTGCCACCGAGTTTTCGAGAGCATTTGAAGAACAGAATTTTGGCATCCCATTGGATGAAGCCATCGAAGATATGGCAGACCGCATTCCCAACATGGACCTTCGTTTCTTTGCCACCGCCATCGTCCTGCAACGGCAAACAGGTGGTGACTTGGCAGAGATTCTGGACAAAATCAGTCACTTGATCCGTGAACGACTGATGATTCTTGGTCAAGTTCAAGCATTGACTGGAGAGGGACGCATGAGTGGAGCAGTGCTACTGGCACTGCCTCCTGTCCTGTTCCTTGTGATGTTGAAACTCAATTATGACTATGTGTTGATGCTCTTCACCGACCAAATCGGACGTTACATGCTGACGGCGGCGTTGGTGACTCAGGTCATTGGAGCGATGGTAATTAAGAAAATCATCACGATCAAAGTATAAATCCGTGGCGATATCACGAACACATTCAACCCACCCATCACCGTTGCTACCACGCAGGTTGACTCAGGAATATTTGATATGTCTCCCATGATCTTTGCCATGCTTGATCCGGTTACCATCACTGCGATTGCCATTTTCATTTCCGTCACTGCAATCGCATGGGTGGTAATTGGTCGCATCAGCGGTGACGACAAACCACGGGCCGAAGCTCGCTTGGACATGATGCGTAACCGACGTAACGGTCCACAGCTTGACGAAGATATTGATGACAAGACTGTTCGCAAGAATGAAGCGTTGGCTGCCGTTTTGGAAAGGGCGACGCAACCGTTGGCAGAGACTGTCAGCGGCAATGAAAAATCGATGGGTCAATTACGGGAAAAACTGGTCAATGCCGGTTTCCGCCGGGAATCCGCACCTGTGGTTTTCAAGGGCATCCAGTTGATTCTCACGGGCGTGGGTCTGTTCGTCGGTGGAGTCTTCGGCATGATTGCTGACGGCTTCAGCCAGGGCTTGATACTAAAGTCCGCCGCCGGCATCGTGATCGGATTCATCGTTCCAAAACTGCTTCTTGATCACCTCGTCAAACGACGCAAAGAAAAGATTTTCCTCGGCATGCCTGACGCACTTGACCTGATGGTTGTGTGCGTTGAAGCTGGTCTGGGTATGGATCAGGCACTGCGTAAGGTTGCTGACGAAATGCTGAAAAGCCACGTTGAAATTGGTGAAGAGTTCAGCATCGCCAATCAACAACTGCAGTTTGGCAAGGCGAGAACCGACGTTTTGAAGGCTTTGGGTTTCCGCAGTGGAGTTGATGACCTGAAACAACTCACAGCGATTCTGATTCAAGCAGACAGATTTGGTTCCAGCATCGCCGCAGCACTGCGGGTGCAAAGTGATTCAATGCGAGTCAAACGCCGCCAGATTGCAGAAGAAAAAGCAGCCAAGACAGCGGTGAAAATGATCTTCCCTCTGGTTCTATTCATCTTCCCAGGTATTTTCGTCGTACTCGTGGGCCCCGCCGGCATCAGCATGTATCGAAACCTGCTCAACAAATAGCACTGAGCACAGCCCTTGATAAAACGCATCGCTACGAGCCACGCCCCAGTGATCCTTCAGTGATCCTTCAGTGATCCGTCAGTGATCCTTCAGTGATCCGTCAGTGATCCTTCAGTGATCCGTCAGCCAACTCAGTTGGCTGACCAGCAAGCGATGCCTGCGACGGGGCACCTTAAGACCATCGCAAGAACCGTGAACAGGGCATGACGACGGGAATGCAAGTCTGCCAATACGTGGACTGCGATTCTCTATAATGATCGCAGGATCAAAGTTCATCGAATTCTCTGTGGTGGTTATCGCAATGCCTGTACGCCTCTTTGCCGTGATCTTCCTTTCCAGTTGCCTTGGACCCGGTCACGCCCCAACTCTCAATCTCCTGCTCGCAGATAACGCAGGCGAAACGGTCCTGAATGTTACCCTGCAACATCAGGTCCCCATTTCCCAGCCGGCCAATGATGCCCCCGGTGACAGCTACAGAATTGTAGCGGCCAAAGAAGTCTGGCAGGCAAAGCAGACCGCAGTCATCATTTGCGACATGTGGGACTCACACCATTGCTACCGGGCTGTAAAACGACAGGAACAGATGGTTCCGCGGATGGAAATGCTACTGTC
>JAPOKD010000168.1 GCA_029977825.1 Planctomycetota bacterium
GCGCGAGTTTGGATCAATGGTGTCGAGCAAAAGAGCAGCGGAAGTCGACTGTATATCATCCCTCGCAGCGCGGTAACGCTTGATGATGCAAATCTACTGGTCATTCAGACAACGGGTAGACAGATGCTGAAAGCTCCACAGATCGAAAATGCCAGCGGAACCTTTCCGCTGGGAGGCACGTGGCAAATGAACTCAGGGCCAGAGTCGGAACTGGTCCGCATGCCATTGCCAGCCAAGTTTGGCGGCTCAAGCAATATTGTCTTCAACGCCCCCGACCCTCTTTGGACTCCGCGTGTCTTGACTCGTCCCCGTGATTTTACGACCGGCATCGAAGGTCCCGCCTGTGATCGAGCAGGCAACATTTTTGCAGTCAACTTTGCACAACAGGGCACGATCGGCAAAGTCACCCCCGAGGGTGTAGCGAGCTTATTCATAGCACTGCCTGAGGGAAGTATCGGAAATGGGATCCGCTTTGCGTTGGACGGGACTTTCTTTGTCGCCGACTACAAAAAACACAACATCCTGCGGATTGACCCGCGCAGCAGGAACATCTCTGTGCATGCTCACCACCCTGACATGAATCAACCTAACGATCTGGCACTAAGTCCTGATGGAAAAACTCTCTATGCAAGTGATCCAAACTGGAAAGAGGGAACCGGAAACATCTGGCGCATTGACAACGATGGCACCGTCACCCGGATTGCTCAGGACATGGGGACAACAAATGGTATCGAAGTCAGTCCGGACGGGAAAACACTATACGTCAATGAGTCCAAACAGCGCAATGTATGGGCATTTGATCTCAGCAGCGAAGGAACACTGAAGAACAAACGCCTCATACGACATTTCGACGATTACGGCTTCGACGGAATGCGTTGTGACGTAGAGGGCAACTTGTATATCACACGGCACGGAAAGGGCACTGTGATCAAGATGACACCGGGCGGCGAGATTCTGAGAGAGATACACGTGCTCGGAAAACGACCCAGCAATCTGTGCTTTGGGGGGCCCGACCGGAAAACGGTCTATGTGACTGAAGTCGATTCCCAACGCCTGATACAATTTCGCGTTGACCAGCCCGGTCGCGAATAAATTTCCGCCACCCGGATTTTCGCAAAGCGCGATTACCGCGTTTTGAGTACAGCAAGGATTCGATCGACAGCGGTCCTCAAGGAGCGTGCGGCCATGACAAAGTTGGTGTGCCCGCTGACTTCCGGTTGGATCTCTTCATAAAGCTCCGTAGCACGACGCAGTTTCGCTGCTTTCTTCCTGGCCATTTTCAGATAACCCACTGGATCATCCACTTCGTCCAACGGTCCGACAGCCAGAATAAAGTCGTACAGGTCACGCACGATTGCACGCAAATCCTCATCATCCTCAGCCTCATCGGCATGCTTGAGGAAAGTGCGGATCATCCAGACATGCGTCACCTCAATGTCGATCGCACGTACCTGTGCCATAGGGTCGGTGTTCTCTGGAGCCATCAGTTAACCTAAGCTTCCCCTGACCCTTTCGGTGTATCGCTCACGACAGCCCCCGCGGCATCCGACACGTTCCCTGCAGTGGCTTCCACTGCATCTGCTTTGGGTTTCGCTGGTGCGTGCCCATGAGGGGTATTCATGGCAACGGTCACAACCCCCGCGACGGTGACGACCATCCCTACCCACAACAGCGGACTTACATTACTGAAGTCATGCAATCGAATCACGGAAACGATTGCCGTCACGGATACCGCCCCCCCAAACACGATGGGCATGACCAGCAGTGCATTTCCCCTGCTGGTCATCATGGCAGTCGTCAAGCAGAGAGCTCCCGCCGCTCCCAGAGTTCCTGCCAAAAAGCCCCACTTCATCGTTGGAAAGTGAGCCCCAGTGAAGCTGAAGCTGTCACCTTTGACCTTCATCATGACCAGACCACCGGCAACGGCAATGACAAGATACGCGATACCAATGAAAACGTAAGGCTTGAACGGTGTCCAACCCTCCGGTGGCAAAAGCGGCTTTCCATCAACACGAGGTGTTTGTGCGTTTCCGATAGTGGGACCATAACAACCCCAGAACAGAGCAGTGCCAATGGCAAATAGGATCGGGATCAACATCTTGTTCATGAAAACCTCAAATGGGGAAACGGATGTTTTCAACTCAGGGTGAGCCCGCATTGGCGGACAAAGTAATCGTCAGTCTCAAACGTTGAACAGGAAATGGCAGATGTCACCGTCCTGCATGACATAGTTTTTTCCTTCCACACGCAGTTTACCTGCTTGTCGAATTTCTTTCTCGCTCTCGTGTGTCTCCAAGTCCTCCAGGGTATAGACCTCCGCCCGGATGAATCCTCGTTCAAAGTCGGTATGAATCACTCCAGCAGCCTGCGGCGCAGTAGCCCCAACATGCACTGTCCATGCCCGAACTTCCTTTTCACCGGCAGTAAAGTAACTCTGCAGACCGAGAGTGCGATAGGCCTCGCGGGCGATCTGACTGAGAGCAGGATACTCCAGCCCGGCCTCAGCCAGCATTTCCGCGCGATCCTGTTCATCAAGTTCAGCAATTTCCGCTTCGAGCTTGGCGCACACGCAGACCACTCGAGCCCCGCTGTTCTCAGCATGATCGCGGACACGTTGAACCAGCGGATCCTTGCCTTCCAGATCCATTTCATCGACATTCGCCACGTACAAGACTGGCTTGGCCGTCATCAGGCCATAACTGGAAATGGCGGCTGCTTCTGCCTCATTCAGCTGCAGCGTTCGCAAAGGCGAGTCTGACTCCAGGTGCTGGTTGCATTTTCCAATCACCTCTACTCTCAGTTTTGCCTCTTTGTCACCACTGCGAGCTGTTCGCTGCGCCTTGCCAAGCGCATTCTCGAGCGTTTGCATATCAGCCAGCATCAACTCCGTTTCGATAATCTCGATATCCGCGAGGGGATCGACTTGCCCGGAAACATGGATTACGTCGGGATCTTCAAAACAGCGAACCACTTGGACAATTGCATCCACCTGGCGGATGTGACTGAGAAACTTGTTTCCCAGCCCCTCACCATCACTTGCCCCTTTCACAATTCCGGCAATGTCGACCAGCTTCAAGGTTGCCGGAATGGTTTTCTGAGGAACGATGAATTTTGTGATCCGTCCGAGACGTTCATCAGGGACGTTGACGATTCCCTCATTGGGTTCAATCGTGCAAAACGGGTAATTTTCACTTTGTGCTGCTTGTGAGCTGGTGAGAGCATTGAACAGGGTACTCTTGCCAACGTTGGGCAAGCCAACAATTCCGGCTTCCATGGCTGTCCATATCAAATTGAGTAAATCAGAGCAGTGCTACCGCAGATGTTATCAGTCAATCGGTGCAGAACGAAGGTGGGAAGGTTTAACGATTTTTCAGTTGGGATGCCCTGTGATCTGGGGGCCATTGAAAAAACCGTGATTCCTGTGATGCAGGATGATCAGACCTGCCGAATCCCCTTATTGCACGAAGCATTTTGACATAGCATTCATGGACGAAGCTGGTAGACGCGCCTACGCCCAGCTTTTTCGGCCCGGTGGCGGCGATTTTCGCTCACTCCAGCTCCGGACCCGTTCCCTTGCGAACTCTAACACTTGGCGTTTTGATCGTTTCTGGCGGTACGCTCGCCGCTCTGCCGTTTCGTCGCTATCACGCGATTCCTGACTCATCGACCACACCGGTCCATGCGACAGGCCCGACGAATTCAGCATTGCAGATGGGGGCAACCAGCCCTCCTTCAGAGGCTGTCTTTGCACCGCCCCAGATGGCCGAAGCGGTCTTGCCGGGCTCGATCCTCGCAACCCATTCCGAAAACTTTGGTGTCAGCGGGATGAAACCAGAGAATCCGAATAGCCCGGATCGCGTCAGCTCTCTGGCAAACACCATGCCGTCACACGGCGCCCCTTTGACCTATGAGGATCTCGTACTGCCGATCCAAATGCCTGACATTGTCCAGCGGCGTTTCAACGCAACAGCAGCGGTCAAAAGCATCCAGATGGAAAAAGAACGCGTTGCCGAAATTAAAAAATCCAGAATGGAGCCGATGACGGCCACTTCGTCAGAAACGCCGAACCCCAAGCATGCATCGCTTTTTGCAGGACAGACTCACAATGAAGCAGCTAGTCGCTCCGTCCTGCAACCAACTGGCAATCAACCTCCTGGCAGACAAACCAGCGGGGCAATAACCCATGCCACCACCCAACAGACACCATCAGAGACTGAGCCGACTCTCGCAGCAGAACTGCCCCCAGCGACCGATTCGCCCACAGGTTCGCTTGCAAGTACGAACACTTTTCGAAATCCGCCGGCCAATCAACCAGCGTTCGCGAGCTCTGGCGAGTCTGGGGTTTTGCCAGCCACCACTGGTAACGACCTGCAGTCCGAGGCCGACTCATCATCACGTGCGCGACATTGGATTCGGCAACCAGACTGACATCAAGAGCCAGGTGACCTTACTCAGAGAAGATCGGACTGGTTTCTCGCCTCCAGTTCCTTGACAACTTCTCTCACACGTTCTTCCGCGTGTTTGGGTGCTACCAGAGTCGCATCTTCTGTTTGCACAACGATCAGGTCATCAACATCGATCGTCACGATCGTGTGCCCTGGCTGAGCGTGGATGATCGCTCCCTTGGTATCAATTCCAAGATGCGACCCCACCACCGTATTCCCTTGATCATCGGGTTGATGGAGGCGTGAAAGCGCCTGCCAGCTTCCCACATCATCCCATGGAAAGGGCGCTTCAATGGTGACCACGTTGGGATAATTTTCCATCACTGCATAATCAATGGAAGTTCCGTCAATCGCAGTGAATTCCGCTTCAAGTGTCTCAGTGAATCGGTCCGTCCCGATCGCGTCCGCAATTTTTTCAATGTGCGAATGCATTTCGGGAACATTATTTTTCAATGCATCGAGAATGGTTGATGCACGCCACAGAAAGATTCCACTGTTCCAGTAGTAGGTACCCGCAGCCACATAGTCTTCCGCTGTCGCGCGATCAGGTTTTTCGCGGAACTTCTCAACTTGAAATGCGGCAATGCTTGCACCATCGATTTGTTCCGCCCTCTGAATGTAACCAAAGGACTCAGCCGGATAGGTGGGTCGAATCCCAAACGTGACGATCCGAGTCGGGTCCTGGTCAATTAACTCTTTTCCGGCCGTGATCGCCTGCTGAAACTTTTCATGGTCCTTGATCACATGATCCGATGGCATCACCACCATCGTTCCCTGTGGATCGACTTTGGCGACCATTGCAGCAGCCAGACCGACACAAGGTGCCGTATCCCGTTTACAGGGTTCGCCCACCACATTCTGTTCAGGCAGATTCGGCAATTGCGACCGTACTGCATCACCAAGAATTTTGTTGGTGACAATCAACTGCCTCTCTGCCGGCACCAGATCACCCAAGCGATCCATGGTTGACTGCAGCATGCTGCGTTCCCCAGACAAGGCGAGCAGTTGCTTGGGCACCAATTTCCTGCTGGCTGGCCAAAATCGAGTGCCACTTCCACCTGCCATGACCACTGCGTGAAGCATGCTTGATTTCCTGCGTGAAAAAATGTCGGACGGATGCCGCACCAATCGCCGGTCGCGGACGAGAAACAGTAGTGATCAAAAGTCACTCAAGCTGAGTAAAAACGCTGGCAATGGCACTGATACACTCACGGAAAGCGTACAAATGCGATCAGTGCAGCAGCTAGCCTAATCACTCCCGGATTTCTCACCAGAAGGATTCACCGCAGGCGTCACGCTCTTCTTGCGAGCATCTTCATTAATGCGTTGCAGCAGCAGGTCTCTCGCTTGCCGAAAATCAGGAACATCTGGAGCCAGTTCAACAGCTATTTCCAATTGCTCAAGCGCCTTGTCCATCTCACCAGCCAGATAGAGAGCCAAGCCGTAACGGTACTGAATCCCCGGGTTCTCAGGAGCAAGCGATGCATCTCTGGCAATCAGGGGTAACTCTTCCTGCCTGAGCTGCTCGATCCGCAACATGATATTATCACGTTGCTGGGATGCCGACTGCGGCAGGATCCGTTCAAGCATCGAAGCCAAGTTGGTCCGGGGCCCTGTCATCTTTGGCTCGGTCCTGATAGCAGTCTCGTATGCTTCGATGGCGTCCTGGTACCGACCTCTCCCCTCACAAAGCATCGCCCAGCCCATATGAGCACCCGCTCGATCAGAGGCCACCATCAACGAGTTTTTGACTTCAGCCAGTGCATCGTCGACCCGTTTGCGTTCCGCTGTACTCATGGCCTGATAGGTACCCGAGGATACCAACAGGCGTGCTGCCTCCGTTCGCACCAGTCGTGATTCATCGTCAATATGACGCATCAATGTCCTGCGAACCATTTCGGGTGATGAGCCCATGAAAAGCCCCATGGCTGCTGCCCTGACAATGGGGTGCTCATCAGGATCATCCACCAACTTCCTTGCCTTGGCTGCTACGCCACCGGCGCCCGAGGCAGCCAATTCACCCAATGCCGAAGCCCTAGCCAGCACCGGTGTCAATTCCTCTGGTTGTGTGGCAACTCGCAGCAACTCATTCACAGCACCCGGCTCACCTCGACGGAATGCAACGACTGCCTCGCTGAAATGCTTTGGTTGCTTTCGATTTTCTCCATACCACTTCTCGCAAGCAGCATCGCACCATGCATCGGTCTTCCGAACTGCTTGGGCAACCTGCTCATCACCGGCTTCAGCGGCTTCAAGCCAATCCGCATACTCAAGCAGATTCGGACGTTTCCCCTCGTCAATCGATTCCAACTGATCCTTCACATGGCAACCGCTGCAAGCATTCGGAGTCCCCAGTTCAACCGACAGATCCGGACGAGGCACCCGTAAAGAATGATCTCGCCGCTTGTCGACATCCATGTAGGTCCGGTGTGGCATGTGACAATTGACACACATGGCACCTTCGGTTCCTGGCACATGCTTATGGTGGGAAGGCACATCATATTTTCCAGCCGCATGCTGGTGACAGGAGGTGCAGGTCTCGTTCCCGGGCGCTTTCAATTTCAATGAGTGCGGATCATGGCAATCCGTGCAACGGATTCCTTTGTGATACATCTTGCTCTGGATGAACGAACCATAAACATAGACTTCGTCCTTGATTTGGCCGTCAGCAAAGTAGGTATCGTCACGAAGCAATTCGAGGTTATAGAAATCGCAAAAGTCATCACCCCCTTGAAAACCCTCTGACAAAACGCCACGACGACTGTGGCAGGGTGCGCAGGTCTGCAATTGCGGTTCTGCATCCTCACCCTTGAGTTTTGCCAAACCGTACCCGTGCCGGCGATCCCAGAACAGCGACTTGCTGTTTGCTAATTCAATGTGCAAACTCCCGGGACCGTGACAAGCTTCACAACTGACGTCAATTTCCGAAAACGTGGTGTGATAAGCCTGCTCGGCCGGATCAAAGTTTCTCTTCAGGTTAGTTGAATGACAGTCAGCGCACATGGTTTGCCAGCGTTGAGCAACACCAGTCCAGTGTAACGGATCATCAGGTTCCAGTTTTTCAGCAACGTCCGGCGGCCGCAGATAAAACCATTCCTGCTTCAGCGTATCCCAGGTAATTCGCAACACCTGCACGCGAGCCACCTCGGTCGGTGGCATGTCTGCAGGTCGATCAAACTCGACCATGTATTGCTGTAACGGTGAAAAACCGAAGACATATTTGACTTCGAAATCCTGCATCTCACCGTCCTCGCCCTCGGTGTAAACCATGAAGCGTTCGCCATCACGGTACATGCGATTGACAAGTCCATCATGCTCGAAAGTCACATTGTCAAAATCGCCAAGCACAGATTCGTCGGTAGCGTGATCCATCGCGAGATCGTGATCTGAACCGCGGAAGGCGTCAGTCTCCTTCTGATGACAATCAACGCAGGTTGCACGTCCGACAAAGCGGCGTTCAACATTTTCAGGCACAGCCGACCAGTAGTCGGCAAAGACTCCCCCAGCCAACACAAGCAATGCCACCCCAGCGATCCCCGCTGGGCTCTTCAATTTCAAGGTGGGCTTTCGAACCAAGGAAGTATGTTGGGTCAGAGTGGTAACGGATCAAGAACTCGTATCAGTCTACTCGGATAATAACTTTACTGCCTCCGCCCTCATCCGGTTCACCAAATCCCTGCGGGATGAATCTGTCGCATCACCTGACCGTTTCGCGACCTTCTCCAATAGTCGGCTCGCCTTGAGCAGTTGCTCGGCCGTTTTTGCGTTTGCCGATTGCGGCAAACTCTGGCTCCGAGCAGAATCACCCTCACCCAAGGCCCCCGTCGGCACTGCTTCCCGGTCCCAGTCGAGATCCAATCCCATCTCGCGATGACGCTCAGCAATCGCCTGCATCACGTCTCCTAAAATCGGATCACTTACCTGTTTTTCCGGTGCTCGGCCCTCCGCCGCAGCACGGATTGCTCGAAAAGCCTCGGATTCCTCAAGCTCGGACTCACCCGCAGCAGGAAGAGGTTGCACTTCGACATCGGGGAGTGGCAAAGCCTTGGGCGGATCTCCCTGAGCACCATAAAGACCGTAGAGGGCCAAGAACAGAAAACAGGAAACCACCAAAAAACGTAACTGAACGCGCATCGCATCTTCCTTCCAATGGAGTGTTAGCCATAGATTCTAGAGAAACACTGCAAAGGAACGAATAGCGATGTTCGCGGCGATCGCTTGGCGAGTCAGGCCCAGAACACTGGAAAATGGGCGTTTGGAAGCCGGCACCGGATCGTTCTGCTGATTCTGAGGTTCGGAATGGCCAAAACCCGATAACCTCGGCGTTTTGCCCCGTCAGCCTCAGAGGAAGCTGGAAACAAAGAGCTTTTCCCGATATCGGCATCAGCCCCTTGGATTGACGACCACCACGCGTACATCACAAACATTGGTTCCCGTTGGCCCTGTTTTGAGCAATCCGCCAGTCTGCTCGAAGAAATGATAAGCATCATTTCGACTCAGATATTCCGCAGGGCTCAGTCCAAGCCGGCAAGCTTTTTGATGCACTTCATAATCGAGAACTGCGCCGGCGGCATCAGTGGGACCATCTTCACCATCTGTTCCCCCTGAAAGCAAACACAGACTTTGCCATTCTCGTACCGACAAATCGCTGGAGAGCAGGGTTTGGTAGGCACTCAGAATCAACTGCTGATTGCGACCTCCCAGCCCGCGAATCTCCTCGGGTACCAGCTTGACGGTCGGCTCTCCGCCCGTGATGAGGCAGTCGTTGTGATGCGTCAACGGCTCTGCTCGCAGCATGTGCAGGGTCATTTCAGCCAGTCGACAACCAACATCTTCTGCAGCACCCTCCGATTCTCGGGCAGATTGCATGACATGGTTGTAACC
>JAPOKD010000531.1 GCA_029977825.1 Planctomycetota bacterium
CGCACCATGTGGATGCTGGTGCAGATGTATCTGATAGCCAATAAAAGCGTATATGTTTTAACCGACAATCGGGCTATCGAATTTCATGGAGGATTTCCAGAAAAAACAAGGTTTGCTGATCTTAAAAAGGTAACGAAACTCAAGTGCAATAAGCTTTCAAATGGCACTGGCAATATTTCATTCAGCCACTCAAGGGCAGTTTTTTACGCCATTCCCAACATTGTGGGCGTCGAAAAAACTGTTCGTCAATTGATCGAAACGCGGGGCGATTCAGAAAAGAAGCTGAAAGTGAAATATTACTAGGCACGAATGATTTTCAGTTGTGGCCTTTGCTACGTGGATAGCTGCTCCTTAGATAGCAGGACACACACCAAAGTAGTGTAGCTTGCCTCTTACTTTCTTCGCCCACGGCGCAGACTGACTTGAGAATTGCGGGCCGGCAAGAGTGTTGGTTCACCGCTGGGCAACCGTCTTGGCAAGAAATCGACCACACCCGCCACACACGCGTCGTTCAGTGTGCCGCGGGTAAAGTCAGAAAGTAGGGCTGGCAGGACTTGAACCCGCGACCTAGGGATTATGAGTCCCCAGCTCTAACCAACTGAGCTACAGCCCCGAGACCGTAATTTACGGTGTTTTCGGTTTGTGAGCGAGGCGGTGATCCCACAAAAACCCGCTGCGGGGATATATAGGGGATATTTCTGCACACAGGAACGCCGTGCAAGCACTCAAAATCCCCTAGACCAACCCCATGCAACGTTCACTGAAGCCGCCAAACGTTGGCAAGATTAAGCGGTAAGCTGCCCCAACTTGTCAAGTGCCTCGCGTTCCATGGATTGGAAGAGATGCCCATACGTTTCGAGAGTCAGCTTCACATCCTTGTGCCGCATGATGCTTTGAATCGTTTTCGCATGAACGCCCGACAAGGTCCACAAGTGTGACAAGTTTCAGGGTCTCGCATGATGCCGTTCACGAAACGACATCAGTTTCCATACCGCGGCTGTACTCTCCAACCCTACTCACTGACTTAACTTGGCCCAAAGCCGAGGGACGATCAGAGCCGGTAACGCTGCCTAGCACGAGGCAGTGAGTAAAGGCAGGGAGGAAAGATTGTCCTTTCGCCAAACTCCCTTGAACACACGTCGACGTAGAGAACAGCGAAATTCATGGCCAACTTAGCTGCGGGACTTCCTCAATTTCCCAGCTCTCTGGAGCAACCTTGCTAATGCAGGGATGGGATCAGCCCATTGAAAGCATGGGAAAGTGTGGCCTCTCAAAATGCTTCTGAGCCACTCATTGAAGCTTATTTCACCTGATTTCCGCAACTCCCGATAAGCAAGAAAATCTCGAGCGGGATCCCACATGGTCAAATTATCCTGAAAGTGATCCATCGGAGGTGCCGCAAGCCCAATCAAACGGTTGTAAACAAAACTGGCCAGATCAAGTCCTGCTCGGAACACGAGTCCGTTTGCTGCCGTGAATCGTGCGTTGCATTCAATCAGCTTGAGCGTTTCATCTCGACTATCCCATTTGAATTCCGCATTTGCCAAACCGACCAATCCAGCTGCTTGGAATAACCGTACGGCGAGATCTTTGACGTGCGGAACGTGGTCGGTTTTGTGGCAGGTTGCCAAACCCATATTTTTTGGATAGCGGCGTATTATGCGCTTTGTGAAGTCAAACTCTGGAATTCCATCCTCGTTCATGTAGGTGTAATAGCTGCATAGCTGCGTATCAGCACCAGGAATCTTCTCGAGAAGTAAAACATCGATCTCGAGCGAGTGAAGAAGCTCCACAGCTTCGGTTGCTTCTTGAAAGTTGTTGGCAGTGACAAACTTGATGTTCTGGGAAAATTTCTTTTGGAACTCATGGGAGAGTAGAGGTTTTACCAGAAGAGGGTAAACAAGCTCGCCCTTGAATGAATAGAAGTCTGTGTCCTTTTCAACATTCCAGAATTTGGGTGTTGGGACCCCTGCGTCTTGTGAGATCCGATAAGTCTGCAGCTTATCCAGCATTGCTAACTGGGCAGTCGCATTGCAGGAGTCCAGCAAATATCTCGAAGTGAGAGCCTCACGATTTTTGGCCACGCACTCCAGGGCATCATCGCTGGCGGCAAGTAAGACACTGCCTTTCAGGTAGTCGGATTCAGGACTCATCAGGAAGTGAAAAGCCGCCTCCATCAAGGGTACATTTTCCGGCAAATTTATCAGGCTTGTACCCCGACAGTATCTGGCAACCGAGTGTGAGTGATTCAGCAAATGTACGGGAATCCCACGTTTTGCAAAACTTCTTGCAATTGAAAAAAGGTTATCGTTTCCATGCAGAAGAATCACGGATGGCAACTGTCGGTTCTGTCCGAACGTATCACTGTATTGCAATTCAGTCGACATGAGACAGTCCCTCGACAAAGTGATCGGACGCGTCAGGACTTCGCTCGCCGATGGCACTTAGCCTGCGGCTCGCATCTGAAAGGCAGGCTTTCAAGATCGGGACAGCAACACCTTGACTACCCAAATGCTGGTGACAATAAAAGCCTGGAGTCGTATTGACTTCAAGGACCACCCCGCCCACAGCCTGCAGGTCCTGTGTTGGGTCTGGTGTCAGGACATCGACACCGGCAAGCCGGACGTTCAGGCAGTGTACCGCCTGCCTAGCCGTTTGAACAATGTGCGGAGAAAGTTCCGCTAAGGCGGAACGATTCTCTGAGGCAGCATTTTGATTAATCACGGTTTTCACTGAAACAGACTCACCCGCGGGAATGACGGATCGCAGTGTCAGTCGTTTTGACTTCAAAGTCGCAGCCATGTCTTCATCAATATCAAGCAATTCCTGAGCATGTTGAAACCCCTGCTTTTTCCGGCTTCTGTTCTCGTTCAGGACGAGTCGGGACAACCGGGAGTATCCATCGCCAGTTACCGAGGGTGGCTGGCGTTCAACCGCGTCAATGAGGACCCCATCCAGAAACAAGAGCCTAAAGTTGCAACCTTCGATGTATTGCTCGATCTGCAAATCTCTACAGTAACCAGACGCCTTCTTGCTGGCGATGCGAAGTTCTCGCTGACTGCAAATTCGAGTAGTGATGCCACTTCCACCACCCGTGCCTGAAAGCGGCTTGACCACACAGGTTCCATGCTCAGCCAGAAATCGAGATGCTTCTGACAAGTCTGAAAGCTGGAAGGTGAAAGAACTGGGTGTGGGAATCCGCTCCCTTGCCAAAGCACGCTGTACGTAACGCTTGTCACCAACCGCTCTGAGGGTAGCTGGCCCATCAAGATCTGTGTAATTTCGCCAAACAACTGTAGTTGCATTGCCCTTGGTGATTCGAAGTAGATTTCTGTGCCCCGCTTCGATGGAAGCCTCGACTTCTTTGGCAGCCTCCGTCCAACATTTCAGATAGAGTTGGTCCTTCTGTTGGGTCGACCAGCGGTGCGAAAAGCTGAGACGCTCGGCGTAGTATCGCACTTTTGCGACGGCGAGAGCTGCATTCATGAATGATGGCATTACTATTCTTGCGGATCGATCAATCTTTGGAATCGCAATTTTCATTAGCAAGCAGTTGATCGACCCACTGGTTCGAAAATTCTCCTTGGCGAACTGCCTCAAGGTACGACTTCTGACGTTCCTTCTGTGCACCAAGTCGATCGATCACATCCTGCAGATGGTCGCGGGGGACGACAACAATTCCTGACGCATCGGCCTTGATGATGTCACCGGGATTCACCACAACACCACCACAACAAACAGGAAAATTGATTTCTCCGGGACCACGATGAAGTGGGCCAACGGCCGTCGTACCACGCGCAAAGACCGGGAATTCAATTTCATCGATACCAGGCATGTCCCGTACCAGGCCATCGACAATGAACCCGGCGATTCCACGGTGTTTCGCCTTGGTGCAAATCAAGTCTCCCAGCACAGCGTTCATGGATCTTTCGCCGTGCGCATCCACCACAACCACGTCACCCGGCCTCGCTACATCCAGAGCCTTGTGTACCATCAGATTGTCGCCTGGAAATACACGTACAGTGCACACACTGCCGCAAAGCGATTTTGTCTGTGAATTCTGGCAAACGATACTACTATCAATGGCATAAAGTCGATTTAGCGTGTCCGATATATCAGGCACGTCAAACGGTCTTAATGCATCCCGAAGAGAAGATTCCACCGAGGGATAGGACAACTTGACGCGGAATCCTGGCCCCGGATTGAGTTCGGCGGATCTTGGTCTTGTGGATGCCATTTTAGTCTTTCCTGTTGGTGCCAGATTCATTTGGAGTACTGCTCAGTATCACAGCCTTCACGGTGGTTGCAGAAGGACTGGTGCGAGACCACGCTTCAGATGCCGTTTGCAACCTCTCAGCCAGCACGTTAAAAAGTCGCTCATCATGGCCGCTGTCGCGACATAGCTGGGAGATTCCTCTCAGTTCGTGTACGCGTCTCTGAGCATGATCTGGATAGGTGGGCAACATGCGTGTGATCGCTTCAAAAATGGCCGGATAGAACGCCCGCTGCTCAGCAAGAAAACTTTCAAGCATCCCCAGTTTAGCTGCGACATTCGCAAGTTCCAGAAATAGAACGCACAGTGACTTCGATTGTCCGCCCATCAGCAGTTTCATGTAAGTCGCCTGCTCTGTTTGGGGTCCA
>JAPOKD010000343.1 GCA_029977825.1 Planctomycetota bacterium
ACAGACGGTTTCAAACCGATCCTGGAATCGCATCTAGCAGGAGCTGCCGTGGGTGCATTCGTCGCTGTGGCTACTCCTGCCCGTGCAAACGGCTGATTGCCAACCGGCCAAGGACGATGGCGCGGAATCATTACTGGCGTTCTGCCTGCAGGAAACAGGATTCACGCCGCATCACCAAAGCATCAGCCCACATCCCCACCGCAGCTTCTTCATCTCTTGCCATTCTGCCACCTCGACGCATCATGGCAAAACGGGGCAAACATGCTGCGCAAAATTTGACACAGAACGCGCTACGCAAGATCATGGTGACCTGAGATAAGCGTGCCCACCTGAGCAGATCCCACACCCAAGCAGCCTCCTGATGCGAAACCACGCCCTTGCCATTTCTGCCTGCTTTATCGTTTTACTGGTGATCAACGAGCGGCGCAGCAACGCTGCCGAGAAACACAACATTGTATTTATCCTTACCGACAACCATGGCGCATGGACCCTTGGCTGCTACGGGAACAAGGACATTCGGACTCCTAATATAGACCGGCTTGCTGACAATGGAATGTTATTTGAACGCGCCATGAGCAGTAACCCCGTTTGCTCACCAACCCGCGCTACTTATCTGACGGGCCTCATGCCGTCTCAACATGGAGTGCATTCATTTCTTGACAACAAATACATGATGGGACCTCAGTCGTACTACGCGATCGGGGAATTTGAAACGTTACCGGAGATCCTTCACTCAGAAGGATACATTTGCGGCTTGAGCGGCAAGTGGCATCTGGGAGATAACTTGAACCCACAGGACGGTTTTTCCTACTGGGCCACAATGGTCCGCGGAAGTACATCCAATATGTACAAGGATCCCGTGATCATTGACGGCAAGGTCGTGAAGACTCCCAAATACATGACCGATCTCTGGACTGATCATGCGGTGCAATTCATTGAACAAAACAAGGCGGGTGAGAAGCCATTCTTTCTTTACCTGGCTTACAACGGCCCGTATTGCCTCGGGCCAATGCTGCTCAGGGAATCGAAAAACCGCCATGCGGAATATTACGCTGACAAGTTTCTACCATCATTTCCACGTGACACCGTGCATCCATGGCAACACAGCAATCTCAAGTACCACAACAATCCTGTCAGCATTCGCCGCGTTGCAGCTGAAGTGAGCGGAGTCGACGATGGCGTAGGTACCGTCATCGCCACACTTGAGAAGCATGGCCTTTCGGAAAACACGATTGTCGTCTTTGCTGGAGACCAGGGTTGGATGGGAGGACAAAACGGCTTCTTTGGGATGGGCGATCACACGCGTCCCATGGGTGCTCACGACTTGATGATGCAGGTTCCACTGATTGTCTCACACCCCAGTAAAATTGCCGCAGGAAGGACCAACATCATGGTAAGCAACACTGACTTTCTTCCCAGCATGCTGGACTACCTGAGTTTGGGGCACCGGACCCCAAACAGCAAGCAGCAGAAACTCTCGGGCCGTTCCTATGCCGATATTCTGCGTGGTAAACCGATTGATTGGGAAACGGAAATGTATTACGAAATGGAGAGTTGCCGCTCCATTCGCACTGAAAAATGGAAATACGTGGCTCGCCGCTCACCAACTGGGCCCAGTGAACTTTACGACATGCAAGCTGACCCGCACGAACGCTTCAACCTCTTCGGCCAACCTTCTGTTGCAGCGAAACAACAACAGCTCGCCGAAAAGCTTACCATGTGGTTCGAAACGTTTGCCAACCCTGAATACGACCTATGGAATGGTGGACGCTCCAAAGCCCGACGACATCACGCCCCCAAGGGACATTCAGACTATCGGCCACGATGATTCACTGGCCGCGTCGAGTCCGCTGTTCTCTGCAATAACTCCATACCAGCAGGAAACAATACGAAGGATACCGTCCTCAAAACGAAAGCAAATCGACGTCACCTCCCCTGCCCAAACGGGAACATCATGACGCACCACGTCGGGCTCCGCGGCACAACCAGTGCAGATGTACAATGCAGAAGGGATGCAACCGGTCGATTGGTTACAATCGACACTTGACTGAAACGGCAAACAGGATCGCGTGGCACAACAGATGTGCCAAGGTCAATCCAAAGAACACCGTACTGTCTTGGAAAATTCAACGCAGCAAGAATTCAGAATGAGCAATCAATCACTCAAGAAATCCCTCTCGCAACTGGAGTCAATGTCGACAAGAAACTTGACCTTGGATGAGACGGAACGTTTTCTGGACCGCACCCGCGATGCCATGACCGATCTGTCCACGAAGATTGATGACACGCACAAGCAACTGGCAACAGAATTCAGCAACGCGGACCCGTTTTCGATTGGCAAAGCGAGGCGGCTACTGTCACGCTTTCAAACTCAGGCGGACTATTTGACAAACCTGGAAGAGAGTCTTGAAACACACTTCCATCGAAAACAGATCGAAACCCGCATGGCTCACCGACTGGGTGGCCCAAGAAACCTGCGAGCTCTAGAGCACGGCATCCTGTTTTTAATCGTCTCGCTGCTTGGCTTGTTGATTTACGACATGACCGCTGGCCCGGACGACCTTCGAGCCTGGTGGCTCACTTCCCAAAACATCTTTTTCATCGACGCATTTTGTTGTGTAATCTTCATGAGTGAGTTTATGCTCCGGCTCAGTTGCGCCGAATCAAAACGTTTTGTCTGGAAGCACCACTGGGTTGACTTCGCCACCTCCATTCCGATTCCGGGGGAAGCCCAGCTATCGCGTTTTGGACGCATCTCGAAACTGGCAAGATTTGCAAGAATCCTGAGGTTGCTTCGTTTTGCACGCCTCTTTTTCTTCTTATGGCGAGGGATGGACAAACTGCAGGATGTGATGGACGTCAAAATGATGAAGAAGACGATCCGCTGGTCAGTCATGGCCACACTTGCCGGCGCATTCTTCATCTATCAACTTGAGGGTCATGGGGCTGAGGATAACTTAGCCGCTAATCCTGTCTCGACATTTGGCAAAGCCATTTGGTGGAGTTTCACGACCGTCCTTACCGGTGGCTTTGGTGACATCCACAATCCCATTTCAACCTCAGGTCAAGTGTTGACCGGATTGCTGGTGGTGGTGGGAATGGTGCTTGTCGGAGTGTTCACCGCTACGCTGACCACAATTTTTGTCGGCCAACAGAGCGAAACAGAGAATGAGAACATCGACTCCATCCTGACTCGACTTGACGAATTGACTGCGTTGCAAGACCAATCGCATGACAAGGGTGGCAACAGTCAATAGCCAGCCGTCAAAACACCTCGGCACCAACAGCCACCGCTCATGAAAAAAACTGCCAAGCCTTCCGCCCCATCACTCCTTATCGGAATCGCGGGTGGCAGTGCTGGCGGCAAGACCAGCCTGTCCAAAGAATTGGTTGCTGCAGCAGGGAGCAACGCCGCCACTCTGGAGTTAGATCGTTTTTATCACTCCGTTGGAGACGCGAAAGACTGTCGCCAGGCGAACTTCGACGAACCTGCTGCACTCGACTTTGAACTCTTGCATCAAGTCCTGCAGCAACTGCGTACACACGGTACAGCGTCCGTTCCAAAATATGATTTCGCTTCCCACAAGCGTATCGGTTACGAAAACCTCGAGGCTGCCCCTCTCATCATTGTCGAAGGCATCCTGGTCCTATGGAGCAGAAACGTCCGCGACATGCTCGATTTTAAAATCTATGTTGATGCACCGGCAGAATTGAGGTTTCAACGGCGTCTGAAACGGGACATGAAGGAACGAGGACGCGATGCTGCATCAATTGAGAAGCAATGGAATGGGACAGTTCGCCCAATGCATGAAAAGTATGTTGAACCATCAAGACAACATGCCGACCAGGTTATTGATGGCACGACCAACCTGAAAGACACCGCCCAAGGATTGCTTACCGCGTGGCTCCATGCCTGGCAGGAAAAGAGCGGCAAGGCGTGAAGCCATGAGTGTTGACAGCACGCGAGGCAATACACTTGCAAGTGAGTCAGTTTCAAAAACAGGACATCAACCTCAGGTTCATGACTGACTCACATCCTCAGAAGCCCACTTGCAGGATATCGCGTGAACAAGAGCCGGCATCTGTGCCGACCTGCAAATACTGACTTACAAACGCTGACAACTTGCAAGGGACATCCTTCGAAATAGCGGGCAACTCTTGGCGTGCTGACCGACTCACCACGCACACTGAGTTACTCAGTTTCCTGTCACCATATCCTCTACTATCTGCTTCAGCTTATGATCAGGGATGTGGCTCAGGCCCCAATCTCGCACCCAATTGCGAAACCTTGACCGGCAGGTAGACATATCGAGCCCATGCCGGGACTGTTCGATCACCGCATCCGCAGCGGGCTTGCGCTGGCTTTGAAACTCCCTGAACACCGCTTCAGTACTGGTAGCCTGATCCAACATTTCTGCCAACAGGAAGGCATCCGCAATGGCAGTACAAGCCCCCATTCCGGCATAAGGACTTGTGGCGTGGGCAGCATCTCCAATCAACAACAACCGTCCTTTGTACCAAGGGTCCAACGCCAGCAGGTCACCTGCTTTGGTTGAGATCATTTGTGTCTCATCAGTCATTTCCATGCACTGCTGGATTACCTCAGGAACATGCACCATTGCCAACTCGATCTGCTTCATCTTTGAAAGGGAATCATCGGGCAAACGATGATTGAAAGCAACGTACCAACGAGCCTCTCCGTTACCAATATCAGCCACACCTGCCTTACAACCCGGTTGCCAAAAATCCATGTGTCGATTTTCCTGCAGCAATGGTGGATGTCGATCTACCACCGCGATCCATCCGCCTGCATCCAACATGTTCAGCTTGGCATGTGGATGAATCGTTTTCCTGACGACACTATGAACCCCGTCACACCCAACCAGAATATCACCCTCATCTGTTGTTCCGTTTGCAAAGGACGCAATTGCCGATTCCTGTCCCGTTTCAACGGCAACACATTCCTGCCCGAATTTCAGGTCCGCACCGACCAGACCTGACATACAGTCAATCAACCGCCTGCGATTGACCTCATAGCTGTCAGCACCATTCAAACGTGAAATCTCTCCAACTGGCATTTCACTGATTTTCTGCCCACTACGACCGTGCACTTCAAACACTTCCAGTGGCGTCCCGACCAGATCTACTGGCACACCAAGTTTCTGAAGCGAATCGATGGCATAGCTCCAAATCAGAAAACCTGTCTGGTGGTGCTGTTGGTGGTCATGTTTTTCATGGACCGTTACCGAAATCCCACGCTGCTTCAACGCCAACGCAAGTGTGAGCCCACCGATCCCGCCGCCAATGATCACAACTTTTTTCAACAGGTTTCTCCACGCCTATTCATCCGCTACCGTCCACTTCAGACGGCGCATCGGACTTGTCACCAGCTACATGAACTCCCACCGATGTGAAACTTCATACCGGCAACAGCATAAACGATCAGCGCACCTGCGGCACCGACATACCTCCAGCTCATGAGCACAATCCAAACAGGTGTCGGGCAAATCGGCAAATGAAAGAACTCGACCTGCAGTTGCCCGACACCCAATTGATCTCAGCACCTAACAGATACTGTTATCGCTGCACACGGCGAAGTGGACACGGAGTCGCAAACCGCCATGCCTCCAAAACATTATCGACGGTACCATCGCCATCGACGTCAACGTTTTGCGTGATTTTCACCCAGCATCCATTGTTTTTGAACGCATCAAGACGCTCCCCGATGCCAAATGGCAGGTCAGATACAACCGGGACAACAAAATCAATCATTACACCATCAACCAAATTGTGCGAACCGCTACTGGATGTTTGCTTCAAAAGAGTGACAGACAGCAAAGGCCCCAGTTTCACCGGGATTGAGATGACGTCTTTTGTTGCCAACTCGGGAACCGCCGCTGCCTCGCCAACACAGGGGCAATCAGACTCAGCTTTTCTTTCGCTTACTGCTTTTTCTCCTCGCTCCTGAGCATGGACCTCTCCCAAGAAGATGCAAGCGACACAGCAAAAAACAAACATGCATTGAGAACATTTCATCATGAATTCCTTTAATTAACAGGAAAGTAATAGAATTGCTCCTTCTGTTACGCAATTGACGTACCATTCAAATGCATATCCATGACAGCATGCCTGCAGCTCGTTTCCGGCTCAAAACGAGATTTAATTCGCAAAATGCTCAGAAGAGACTTGAACAAAATCCAGACCGTACAGATCATTTGCAGGGTCGTTTCACTCCAAAATTCACTCCTGAAATGAAACAAGCGGGTGACCGCCGTAAAAAAAGCATGAAGCAACGCAGCCAGTAACTCAACCAGACATCGACACGAGACAATAAAACCAAACG
>JAPOKD010000456.1 GCA_029977825.1 Planctomycetota bacterium
ACGAGCTTGTTATGCACGGATCCATTTGTTGTATCGTTAAAAAATTCGTCGAAACGAATCATGGTTCCGAGGCGTGGGATGCGATACTGGAGCAAGCAGGATACCCGGGTTTAGTTCTATCACCGATTGGAACCTACCCCGATGAAGCCGTGTTTGCTCTGCTAGGCGCTGGATGCGAACTGCTGCAAGTCGAGTTGGACGATTTGCTGCGTGTCATTGGACGATTTTCGGGGCCTGAATTGCTCGGCTTCGCGGGGACAATGTTGCATCCTGATTGGAAGACTTTTGAATTGTTGTCGAACGTTGAGTCCTTGATTCATCGCACTGTTCGGATGCAGAATCCAACCGCGCAGCCAGCCAATATTCAGGCGTTTCGACTCAGTGAAGACGAAACTCAGGTTGTCTACTCATCCAGGCGTGGTCTTTGCACGCTTGCCCACGGAATAATTGAGGGCATTGCTGATTTTTACAAAGAGGACATTGACGTTCGTGAAGTAACGTGTGCCAAGCAGGGACAGCCTTTTTGTACTTTTGAGGTAAAACGCGCAGTCGTAGAACAGGATTCACCAAACTTGGAAAGTGTGAATCTTGGGGCGACTGCGACCGCCGTCAGTTTAGATGAAACATTTGTCGCATCGGAAAGCGTGGGCGATTCGAACCCCGGGGCTGATTCAGGAAGTTTTGACTGGTTTCCATCCAATACTGGCGGAAGCCGAGTTGGTTCGGGAATGCGAGATTCTCAGAAAAATGTGATTCCATTCCCGAAACGCCTTGGTCGCTATGCGGTTCATGAGATCATCGGTGTTGGTGGTATGGGCGTTGTCTATCGCGGTAGCGATGATGTTCTCAACCGGGTCGTCGCCATTAAAACACTCAAGTCAGTGAAAATTGGCAGAGAGCTCGCGGATCCATTCATCGAAGAAGCTAGAGCGATGGCGCGGTTGTCTCATGAGAATGTGGTGCGCGTTTACGATGTTGGTGAAATAGATGGCCGTCCTTTTTTTGTGATGGAGTATCTGACAGGGCAGTCACTGTCAAAACGAATCCGGAAGGGGCAGGTTTCACTACAACTGGGAACGGAGCTGTTTCAGAAAATATTGCACGGCGTGCATGCCGTGCACAAGATTGGGCTCGTACATCGTGATATCAAGCCCGACAACATCATGTTGAGTCTCGACTCCAGACAATGCCACCTGCTCGATTTCGGCCTGGCTGATGAATTGTGTACCAAACGTGATGTCAGCAAGCGATTGAGCGGTACACCAGGCTTCATCGCACCTGAGCGGCTACGTGGATACCCTGCTGATTACAAGAGTGACTTTTTCAGCCTCGGATGTGTGGCGTACGAAATATTCAGTGGTAAACGCGCCTTTGACAGTGACAGCACTCAGGCTGTTATTAGCTCCATGCAACGCTTCGAGCCCAAGGATGCCGATTGGCGGGATACGCCCGAGCCATTACGTGAGTTGATCGTCGGCATGATGGAAAGTGATGCAAACGAACGCATTACAGATTTTGCCACGATCAATCGTGTGCTCGATACGATGATGGGGCAGTTATCAAAGTGAATTCCGTTGTGGAATACTCTCGTCGAGGCAGTGTTTCGTGCTGCCGGTAATTCACTCGGACGGCTGTTCAAGACGGTACCTGCGACCATGCTCTGCAGTTGTAGCCTGCTTGTTGAATTGATGTTCTTCCAACGTTCCTGTTGATCATGTTTGTGGTGTGATTGGTGCAGCACGCAGCAGTTCATGTCATTACCATTTTATTGGTTTGTCCCAAGTACCGACTCGATGACTTTGATGGTTCTTGTTGGCAAAACACACCGAACGAGGATTGTTGCGGTATCATGTAGCCTTGTTCGACTATTGTTGAAAGAATTTTTACGACTCGGAGATAATGGATGCTTGCCCGTACCTTGTGTGTTGCGTTTCTTTTCATCGCCTGGTGTGGATCGGCGAGGGGCGAGTCGAGTACGCCGTTTGGTCCTGAGTTTCCAAAACTTGATTCGGATGCAGTTGGTGAGTGGTGGAAAGCCAAGGGCAAGCGTGGCAACGGACCACGTCTGATGGTGCCACGGAATGAAGTGCTGGGATTCGCTGTCTATACCGTCGCACATGGAACATTGAAGCTCACGGCGCAGTTGTTTCCGCTGCTTCCTGATGAGTCTCGCGAGGTTGTTCTAGAAGTGCGGCCAGTTGGAGATGAAGCATGGCGGAAGGTGGCTGTTGAAAGGGTTCTTTATCCCGGTTGGTCGGCGCACTTTCGTGTGAAGAATTGGGATTCAACTCGTGATTTTGATTACCGTTTGAGCCACGGTGAAAAGGCGACGTTTGAGGGTGTAGTGCGAAAGGATCCTGTCGATAAGGACACGATTGTGGTGGGGTCGCTCTCGTGCAACAGCAGTCGGACTCCGGGGCCTCGTCCGAGAATCGTTGAAAATCTGATCAAGCAGGATCCAGATCTGCTGTTCTTTGCCGGTGATCAGTCCTACCACCACACTCAACACACGTTTGGATGGCTGGAATTCGGTTTGCAGTTCCGGGATGTAATGAAAGATCGTCCTACGATCACAATCCCTGATGACCATGATGTTGGGCAAGCAAATATATGGGGCGAGAATGGGAAGAAGGCGAGAACCCCCGCTGGTCCGGCAGGAGGTTTTTTCTATCCAGCTTCCTATGTCAACATGGTCCAGCGATGCCAAACCTGGCATTTGCCTGATCCGTTTGATGTAACGCCGATTGAGCGTGGTATTGGCGTGTACTACACCAATCTGGTGTTGGGTGGAATTGATTTTGCAATTCTGGAAGACCGAAAGTTCAAGAGTGGGCCTCAGGGAAAAATTCCAAAAATGGGTCCACGGCCAGATCATATCAATGACCCCGCTTACGATCGTGCATCGGTTGACTTGCCCGAGCTTAAACTGCTGGGTGATCGTCAGTTGCTCTTCTTGGATCAGTGGACTGATGATTGGACGGGAGCCGAGATGAAGGCAGTTTTAAGCCAGACAGCTTTTTGTGGTGCCGTGCACCTTCATGGCAGCCCTTCCAACAGGCTGCTTGCAGATTTGGATTGCAATGGCTGGCCACAGACCGGAAGACAGGTCGCACTGGAGAGAATTCGAAGAGTTTGGGCGCCCCATTTATGCGGAGATCAGCATTTAGCTGTCTTGGTTCAGCATGGTTTGGAGGCGGCTTCTGATGGTCCGTATGCGTTTACCTCTCCTGCTATCGTTAATACGATCTATGGTCGCTGGTGGCATCCTGAAGATGAGCAACCGGGGCAGAACCCTGTTAAGGACAGTCCTCTTTCTTGGACAGGTGAATACGAAGATGGGTTGGGCAATTTGATTCGAATGCTCGCCTATGCGAATCCCCAAAATCGCAGCGATGAGACTCAGAGAGCGGATGGACATGGGGTTGTCAGATTCAACAAGAAAGACCAGACCATTACCTTTGAGTGCTGGTCAAGGTTTGCCAACGTTGATGATGGCGACGGAGCTCAGTTTCCCGGTTGGCCAGTGACAATCCGCAGAAGCCAAAATGATGGTCGTGCCGTAGTTGGGTACTTGCCAGAACTGCGATTTACAGACGCAAAATCGCCTGTCGTCAAGGTCATTCGCGAACGGGATGGCGAGGTGATGTACAGCGTCCGGGTTCAGGGGGACCGTTTTCGACCAGCGATATATGAGCCAGGTAAATACACCATTGAAATAGGACAAGACAGGCCTGGTCAGGCAGTGATCAAAGGTGTTACGAGCGGAACGATGACCGATCAACGTATTGAGAAAGTCAAGATGCGCTAACGGGTGAGCTGAACAGTTAGCACTGGCTCCATCCCCCGTTCACGCCCGTGGGTGAAACTGGCTGTGTACTTTCTTGAGTCGGGAATGCTCGACATGAGTGTAGATTTGTGTCGTTTGTATGCTCGCATGTCCCAGCATCTCCTGAACAAGCCGAAGGTCAGCACCGCCTGCTAGCAGATGGGTGGCAAAACTGTGACGCAGGCTGTGTGGGCTTACTTCGTCAGAAATGCCAGCACGTTTTGCATAAACCTTCACGAGACGCCAAAGCTGTATGCGGTCAAGCGCGCGGCCGCTGCGCGACAGGAATAGTTCCTCGGGAGGATGAATGTTTTTGGCGGCCAGTTTTCCACGCAGTGATTCGCAATAATTCCGGATAGCGATAATGGCTCGTGAGCCAATGGGAACGAGTCGTTGTTTGCCACCTTTGCCCTGGCACCTGATTTGGCGTTCTTCAAGTGACATGTCACGAACCCTGAGATTGCAGACTTCAGAGGCCCGACAGCCAGTTGCATAAAGCACTTCAAGTAGTGCTCGGTCACGCAGGCAGTAGCTGTCCGATTTTTTTGGGGAGCTGAGAAAATCGTCGACCTGTTGAGTTGTCAGTACATTGGGAATCCGTTCCCACATTTTTTGTGTTGCTATCAGCTCTGCGGGATTCTCGCGAATTAAACCTTCCAACTGCAAAAACTTGAAGAAGGTGCGAATCGCTACGATGTTTCGTGCGATTGATGAGGGGGCAAGTGCTTGTTGATGCAGGTTGGCCACGTAATTTGACAGATCGTTGACACGAAGATCTGCCAGATTCATTTCTCCAAGCCACTGCGTGAATCGTTGCATGTCACGGCGGTAGGCTTCAATGGTGTTGTCAGCCATGTGACATTCACCACGCAGATAATCCATGTAGTCATTGCATACTGCCTCTGTAGCACGACTTTTTTTTGTTGCCGTACCAGTCTGCTTCAGCTTCTGCAGTTTTGTTAGTCGAGTAGCCAAGTTTCTTTTTACTAGCAGGTTTCTTTACAAGATGCAGTCGAGCGAACCACATCTGTCTAGTCGCGAGATTACTGACGCCATATATTGAATCGACGGGACGAGTCCTTGAATTCCAACTTCTGTCAAACTCTGACACTTATTCCTCTCGCTAAAGAAACAACGTTTGCCATGAATATTCTGGTCGTCGGCGGCGCCGGCTACATTGGCTCGCACGCGGTCCGGTTCTTGTTGGCTGCAGGGCATCAAGTCACGGTTTATGACAATCTGTCCCGTGGGCACCGAGAGGCGATTCCAGAAGAACTGCTGGTTGAGGGGGAGCTTGCTGACCGGTCGAAACTGGTTTCCCTGCTTCGAGAGCGTCAGATTGACGCTGTGATGCATTTTGCCGCTTTCGCCTTGGTCAATGAGTCTGTGCTCGATCCA
>JAPOKD010001012.1 GCA_029977825.1 Planctomycetota bacterium
AAACGGAGATCATCAAGCTTGTGGGACGGCACGTAAAAAACGGTCATCTTGCCAAGTTCGTGAAGATGAAGTGAGTCAGACATCGAACCCTGCTTCTTGACTTTCGTTGGATTTGTGTTGAATCTTGGACTTCGTGACCAGAAGAAAAATGGGAGTCCGGATTCAGTGTTCTTTCAGATTCGGCTCGCCAGGTACGTCAGATCACAGTGCGATCATGAAGATTTCACCAGTTTGCTGATGGCTTTGAACTCCGGCCGTTGAGCCGTTTGTAGCCACTCGAACAGTACGGATTCAACTCCTATCAAGGTCGCGCCACAATCACGCATCCGGTCCAGAGCCAGTTCATGATCCTGGCGGTGACGTGATCCCACTGCCTGCACAGCAACAAAGGGACGCAATCCCTCGGATAGCAGGTCCAGCACCGTTTGCAGGATGCAGATATGTGTTTCGATCCCGCAAATTACAATCTGATCCCGTCCATCCTGAAGCCATTTGTCTAATGCCTGACGACAGACAGCGGCAGAGAAATCAACCTTTTCCTCCGGAGTGGGGAAAATGTTCTGCAGGCTGGGAACCAATCCCCCGAGACCGCGCGGATACTGAACGGTTGCTGCTGCGGGAATCGACAATGCCGCCGCTGCATCTGTCAGGCGAATGATCTCCAGTTCGATTTCGCTCGCCTCTGGGATGATAGGATAAAGTTTTTCCTGAAGGTCGATGACCAGCAGGGCGCTTCGTTTTTCATCCAGTCGCAGAGGGGAACGGAGATGCGGCATGGCTACTTATCGCCTGATTTTTTCTTGCCCTGACTACCTTTGGCTTCTGATTTTTTGGAGCTTCCAGAATCTTTCTTATCCGAACTTGAGTCGGATTTTGATTTGGAATCTGCAGCGGCCGCTTTCTTGTAGCCTTCACTGCGGTAGTCCGTCTGGTAAAAACCAGTGCCTTTGAAAACGATTGCAGCTCCAGTGCCAAAAAGGCGTTTGAGCTTGTTCTTGCCGCACTCAGGACACTTCTTCTTGATAGGGTCATTGATACCTTGGAACAATTCCAAGGCGTGGCCACAGGCATCACATTCGTAGTCGTAGGTCGGCATGGCAGGTTTGTTTTTCGGCGTTTCTCAGAAATGGCAGAGTGCGAGTGAGCAGTCTGTCCTCATCACGAAATTTACTCGATCGAAGCCGTTGTTTCCACGGGTTGATTTGCTGCTGGAAGCACCTTGGATGATGAGGGCAGCGGCCGGAGTTGCGAAAGGGTGTCCCTTGCGGCCCCTGTCGATCATTCTTCCGGGTGCAGGAAATGGTAGCAACGGTTACTCACCGACCTGATCGGCAGTCCGAAAAGGCCTGAGGTGGCATCGGTTCCGCCCTCAAGATGGGAGCAGCGATCGAAATGGGGATCGAGAATGCAGTGCCGAGTTTCGCTTTGCCTGACCCGGCAATTGCTGTGGGACGCCTGAAATGCCATCGAGTATCGAATAGGAAGACCAGTCCACCATCGGCCCGATCGCTTGTCTCTGCCTATGGTCACTCCGATGTGGGAAGATAGCCACGACAGGTGGCAGAGGATAAGTGAGCTGGTGCTCTTTCAGTTTTTCACAGCGCTAGCCCCGAATGTTGGTTGGGTTTTGCGCCTGCTGTTGCTTTTGTTGCT
>JAPOKD010000061.1 GCA_029977825.1 Planctomycetota bacterium
CTGTGTGGGTGGGGCGTTGTTGAATGAGCGCCGTTGTTCCCTGTTTTGCGAGTTTGCCGACCTTGATTGTGTTGAGTAGATGATCACGTCGGCTCTCGAATACGTTGCGCTAAACCCCCTCCGCTGAATGTGGTTCAAATGGCGAACAAAGGGTGACTGCAGTCCGTCCTATGTCACTTCCATCAATAAATAAGTTTGTCGTTTTTGAAAAATAGTCATAGACTCAAGGTCTATTCACTTGGGTCGCTGCCCATGACCAACCAATCTCTTCCAAACAGGTCAAGACAATGCAAATTCGCTTTCGCGAGCTCTTAGGCTCCGGTCGATCCCAGCGTGCGCAACGTGTGCGTCGCGCTCGCCGTCGGGTGCAACTTGAATCACTCGAGCAACGGATCACGATGACCGCTTCAAGCGGAATGGAAAGTTCCTCTGGTTTGATTTCCGGATTCAATGCGACAGCCAGTGATTCAAGTAACCATTTCGATATGCGGGCTGACATACCGGAACAGGTTTTTGCTCCCTATGTAGATACCACTCTTTGGCCACCATTTGACTTCGTTGAATTGGCCAGAGACGAGGGTGTAAAGTATGTCACGCTGGCGTTTGTCGTTGCTGATCCGGCAACGAGTGAACCCAGTTGGGGTGGGTACTACAGCGTTGATTCCGGTTACCGCGGAGATCAAATCGATGCATTGCGGGACTTGGGCGGGGAAGTACTTGTATCATTCGGTGGTGCGGCGGGGACGCCACTGGCTGCTGCGATCACTGATGTCGATGAGTTGACTCAGGCGTATCAGACAGTTGTTGATCAATATGATCTGACCTGGATCGATTTTGATGTTGAAGGGTCGTGGGTCGCAGATGAAGTTTCGATCGATCGTCGATCTCAGGCCATTCGAAATCTGCAGAATCAGGCTGCTGCTGATGGAAGACCGTTGGAAGTCTGGTTCACCTTGCCTGTGTTGCCAAGTGGCTTGACGAATGATGGCTTGTACGTGGTTGAATCGGCCCTGAGCTACGGAGTTGATATTGGCGGGGTCAACATCATGGCCATGGACTATGGGGATTCAGCTGCCCCCAACCCGGAAGGACAAATGGGGGATTACGCCATACAGGCAGCCCAAAGTCTGTTTGATCAGATGCGTGGCGCGTATGACGCCGCAGGACTTCAAGTCACTGACGGCGAACTGTGGAGTCTCGTTGGAGTTACGCCAATGATCGGACAGAACGATGTCATGTCAGAAAGGTTCTATCTGGAAGATGCTGAGAAACTTCTGGATTTTGCTGAGGATGTCGGGATGGGGTTTCTGTCGGCATGGTCGGCGAATCGCGATGCTCCTTGTGAAACCTTCGGAACGCTCGCATTGACTTGCAGTGGCGTGCCCCAGGAGCCGTTTGAATTTGCGCAGACGCTTGGGCAATTCACCATTGGCAGTGGTGATACTGGTAGCGGCGATACTGGTAGTGGGGACAATGGTGGTGCGAATAACGGCGACGATTCAGGAGCCAACGATTCAGGGCTTGGTGATTTGACAGGCAAGGTCTTTCCCGTCAACCCTGCTGGACCCGATATCATCAACTTCAACCCCAACGAGGATCGGCTCGACTTTGGTGACATCTCCGTTCATAACCTGATCCTGGGAAAACTGGAAAGCGGGGAAATTGCGATTGTGAATCCATGGGCGTGGACTCCTGAGTACCAAGTTGTCAAGGATCGCAGTTTTACCGATTTGAGTATTCACAATTATGGTGTGGTCGCTAATGAACACTTGCGACAGGACATCGGTGGTGTTGTGTCTTGGGAACAGGGCGTAGGGCCCCGAGAGTCGGATACGGTTTATGTCCGTTCACATGAGTACGGTGTCCAGGAACGAGTGGATGATTTTGATCCAGAAACGACGAAGCTCAGTTTCCTCTATTTTGGAACACGCGAACGCCTGAGCGTGGAGGATACATCCGAGGGCCTGTTGATTTCAGTGCTGCCAACGAACCAGAGTGTGCTGTTGGCTGGAATTTCCAAGAGTGATCTGGTGCCGGCCAACATTGAGTTTCATCATGATCAAATTGTCGAAGATCAATTGGAAGTGCAGTTTGGCTTCACCGTTGACGAATTGACGCTGGTGAGTCGAGCCGAGTTGTTGACACCGGCAGCGCCTCCAGGTGAGACGACTGATGGAAACCAGACCCGTCCGGGAAGTGGGAATTCCCATGACCATGGGAATCATGACCACGGCGGTGGGATGGACGGCATGATGCCATCAATGTCAGTAGCTGATGTTGTCGTGATGGAAGGCACGGCTGGTGATGTTGCTACCGGCGCACTGTCAACTCTGGGAAATCAGATCATCGATGAATCAGGGCAACCCGTGCGTCTGGCGGGTGTCAACTGGTTTGGTTTCGAGACGACCAATTTCGCACCGCACGGCCTGTGGAGCAGGGGTTACGTCGAAATGATGGACCAGATGAAGGCCGAGGGATTCAATACCATTCGGCTACCGTTCAGTGATGAACTTTTCGACGCTGGAAGTATCCCCAATGGCATTGATTTCAGTAAAAACCCGGACCTTGAAGGGCTGAGCGGACTGGAGATTATGGACCGGATCGTGGCGCAAGCCGATGAAATTGGCATGCGCGTGATTTTGGACCATCACCGCTCCGAGGCGGGGAATAGTGCCAACGAGTCCGGACTTTGGTACTCAGCACAGTACCCTGAGTCGGTATGGATTGATCACCTGACACAGTTGGCAACCAGGTATGCCAATAATAGTTCAGTCGTTGGAATCGACTTGCACAATGAGCCTCACGGTCCGGCAACCTGGGGTGACGGTTCAGCCAATGATTGGCGTCTTGCTGCCGAAAGGGCTGGCAATGCTGTGCTGGCTGCGAATCCAGACTTGTTGATCATCGTCGAGGGTGTGGAAGCAGCTTCCTCAGGATACTACTGGTGGGGTGGGAACCTGTCCAATGCTGGTGACGCGCCGGTGCGTTTGGATGTGGCAAACCGCCTTGTTTATTCTGCCCATGATTATCCCGCCAGCGTCTATCAGCAGGACTATTTCAACGACCCTGCTTATCCAAGTAATCTGACTGAAATCTGGAACGAAAATTGGGGCTATCTGTTCCGTGATGGAATCGCACCCGTTTTGCTGGGTGAGTTTGGTAGCAAGCTTGAGACCGCTAGCGATCAGCAGTGGTTCGATACCATGGTTGAGTACCTCAAAGGCGATCTTGATGGCGATGGTGATTATGATCTTGAAGCCGGGCAAGAGGGAATCAGTTGGACCTACTGGTCCTGGAATCCGAACTCCGGTGATACTGGTGGGATTCTCAAGGATGACTGGCAAACCATTCATGACAATAAAGTGGACCGCTTGGACCCTGTGCAGTCAGGTTTTGCAGAAACTGATGGAGACACATCGACCGTCGCTCTTGTGACAGTCAGTCTGTCCGTTGCATCGATGCACACAGCGACGGTCGAGTACTCCACGGCCGATGGAACCGGCTTGGCAGGCAGTGACTATACAGCGACCAGTGGAACGCTGACATTTCTTCCCGGCGAGGTTACAAAGACGATCCAGATTCATGTGAATCCAGATGCAATGGTTGAGCCGGACGAACTGTTCTTTGTCAATCTGACGAATGCAGCTCATGCGATGCTGACCGATGCAAATGCAATGATCACCATCGTCGACGACGACAACACCGAGCCCTCGTTGCCGACACTCAGTGTCAGCGATGCCAGCGTGATCGAAGGCGATACAGATACCACTTCGATGTCCTTTACGGTGGCATTGTCAGAACCTGCTTCTGAAGATGTGACATTCGACTATACAACCGTTTCCGGTTCTGCGGTTGCACCGGATGATTACACCGATGCAACGGGATCTTTGACCATCGCAGCAGGGCAGACGGAACAGACGATCGTCGTGGAAGTCAACGGTGACCTGCTTGAGGAAGGCAGAGAGTCGTTCCAGATCAATTTGAGCAATGTCGTCAACGCAACGCTAGCTGATGCAAACGCTGAAGGCACCATTGTGGACAACGATCAGACCGTTGTTCCAGCTGGGTTCTCCTATCGCACCACCGATGATTGGGGTAGCGGGTTCAATGGCGAGATCACATTGACCAATCGTAGTGATGAAGCGTGGTCAGGATGGCGACTTGAGTTTGACTGGACTCACGAAATCAGCCAGATTTGGAACGCTCTTCTGATCGAAAACTCAGACGGCAGTTTTGTTGTCGATAACGAATTTTGGAATGGTGCTGTGGGACCTGGACAGAGTGTGATTATCGGTCTGGGTGGCAATCCAGGTAACGTCACAACCATCCCATCAAACGTGTATGTCAATGGAGTCGCGGCCGATGTTGGGCAAGCAGTTCCCATGCTGTCAATCTCTGACGTCAGTCTGGACGAGGGTGACTCGGGTACAACGGTTGCTGATGTCCTTGTTTCCCTTTCGAAAGTCGCCAGCGAAGATGTGACAGTGAATTACAGCACTAAGGATGGATCAGCGTTGGCTGGTGCTGACTATGACAGCAAAATGGGAATGGTGACCATTCCCGCAGGCAGTCTGTCCGCAGTGCTTTCACTGAACATCACTGGAGATCTGGATGTTGAAACGAATGAAACCTTGACGGTTGAACTCTCCGCACCCCAGGGTGCCGAGATTGCCAACGGCGTGGCAACGGTAACGATCCAGAATGATGATTCCACTTCCTCCAACAGTTCTGCTGAGTACCGAACCATTGATGATTGGGGATCGGGCTTCACTGGCGAGCTGAAGTTGACCAATCTCACTGATCAGGCGTGGGATGGCTGGGAGGTTGAGTTCGACTGGGAACACAACCTGACACAGTTCTGGAGCTCAAAATTAGTGAGTCGATCGGGTGAACACTACGTGATCAAGAATGAGTCGTGGAATGAAAAAGTCCAGCCTGGTGAAAGTGTGGCTTTCGGTTTCAGCGGTAATCCTGGGAACGTAGAAACGAGCCCACGGAATATCGTGATCAATGGGGAAGGTGCCGGTGGAAACGATGGATCCAATGATGATCCGATTGAAATGTCGGTGAGTGATGCCGCCATGATGGAACCAGACGCGGGAAGTGAAGCACTTGCCTTCACCGTCAAGTTGTCGAAAGCGGTGCCTGCAGGACAGGAAGCGTCAGTCGACTACACAACCGTGGCCGGTACTGCAAATGCCGCCGAGGACTTTGTGCCAACTCAAGGAACATTGACATTCTTGCCCGGCGAAATGGAGAAAACGATTGAGGTTCTGGTCAAAGGTGACACAGCAGTTGAAGCTGACGAAACGTTTGAAATTGCACTGAGCCAAGTTGTAAATGCCAATTTGGCTGACAGCACTGCGGTCGGTACGATTCAGAATAATGATTCGGAATCATCATCCGGTGATGTTGATTGGAGTGTTTCCAGTGAATGGGGGACGGGTTACGTTGCGTCGATCATGATTACCAATAGTGGTGAGCAGTCGTGGACTGACTGGGAGCTGGAGTTTGATTCACCTCACGAGATCGCGAGTATCTGGGGCGCACAGATTGTGAGTCACGAAGGAACGCGTTACCGTCTTCGACCCTTGTCCTGGAACGGTTCGGTTGCGTCTGGAGGAAGTGTCAGTATTGGCTATCAAGTCAATACTGGTGGTCCTCTTGAACCAACCAACTTTGATTTAAAGACGACTTGAGCATGTTGTAACTGCAGTGTGCAGGGCTCATTCGAGAAGCACTCTGTTGTTTCATGATATCGGTTGCCTTTGTAGTCGTGGCGGGCACAGCGCATGTCTGTGCTCGCCCTGAGCGATTCACTTTCTTGTCTGGCATGTGATGGCGTCTGGACACGACTTTATGGTGATTGTTGCGACACCGCAATTGTCGCGTGCCCAAATCCTGGTTTTATTCCACTTGATGGTAACTCAAACGTGACAGACAAGTCTGAACTGACAAAGACGTGGCGAAAGCAGAGGACCTCTGCTTTGGTCATGCTGCCCGTTGGTAAATGATGCCACTGCGATCGCGTCCCTGCGAATCGATTGCTCCGGTTTTCCGAAGTACGTAGGCGATTTGCTGGGCATGCCATCGTGGACGATCGATGATCGTTGCAAGGTCAGCAGTATTGAAGTTTTCAACCGTTGGTGGAATGTTGAGAAGTGATAGAAGATCTGCGGGGGTGCGTAACTCAAGCGACCGTTGAATAGTTTCCAGGCGTACGTCTGCTACTTTGAAATCTTTATGCCAGCGTCGCTTTCGCTTTTTGCCGGGAAGACGTAACTGTTCAATCTCGATCAAGGGAACTTCAATCACCAGGTTAGGGTGCGGAAAAACTCGGGTGAAGTAGATCAGTTCATCAAAGAGTTCCAGCAGGTTTCCACGTTTGGGGCTTAATCTTCGTGAAGTTACGGGTCCGCCAGGCTTTTTGGCCTTGGCGATCCGTGTCCGCATCACTACCGGTTTCACCACCCGAAGTTGGTGTCGCTTCAGCAAGTTACGGCACTTGTCACGGATCGCTGAAAGTGATGCACACTGTACTTCGATCAATTCATCATCACGTATTGCATCAATGCGATACTTCCCCAACACCACTTCTGTGCTGTCGTCGTCCTGGGCATAGCGGCGTTTCAGTTGCTGATGAAGGGTCGTTTCCATGACTTTGGTTCAGCGGGCGTCCTGCCTTGCGTTGATCGGATAACGTTTTATTCCGGTTCGATTCCGAAATCCCGGATCGTTGTCAGTGTGTGCAATTCAAGCCCTTTGGCCTTGAATGCCTCTTCGCCACCAGCCAAACGATCAATGATCGCAATGACTCTTTCAACGACGAGACCATATTCTCGAGCTGCGTCGACTGCTTTCAAAGCGCTGCCACCACTGGTGATGACATCTTCAACGATCACGACACGCTGGCCTGCTTTGACCGGGCCCTCTACCTGTTTGCCTGTTCCATGGTCTTTGGGTTCCTTGCGGACCATGAAACCTTTGAGTGGCAAATCCTGTTGACCCGCCAGCGTAATGATGGATGCTGTGATCGGATCAGCCCCAATGGCCATCCCGCCCACTGCCTCTGGCAAAGTACCTGTGGAACGCATGACTTCCAGCATTCCTTCGGCAATGACGTTGGCACCCTTGGGATGTAACGTGATGTTGCGGCAATCGAGGTAATACGAGGCCTTCTTTCCACTGGCCAGAGTAAATTCGCCGCGCTGCAGTGACTCTGTTCTGATCAGTTCCAGCAACGCATCACGGTCATATGACATCTTGGGGGTCTTTCGTCGAAAAAAGGGAGAGAGGTAGTTTGACGCTCTCCACAGTTTTACCGACGAATGGTCACAGATGAACCCTGCGACAGAATGCCATACAGGTCATCAGCGATGTCTTCGGCCAGGCTGATACACCCGTTTTCGGTGGGACGAGTGGGATTAGGGCTGCCATGAATGGAGAGCTGATTCCCCAAATCCATCCAGAAATTTCCGTAGGGATTGGCGGGGCTGCCTGCAGCAACCGGGTTGCCACTGCGGTTGTAGAACGTTTTGCCAGTCTGTTTGTCCTGGATGGTGTATGAACCTTCCACAGCAACTGGATCATTGCCAACAGCAATGGGGAAACGACCTGCGTAATAATCACCCATGAAAAGGGTCAGCTCTTTCAGCGTCAGATTGACTTCAGCCCGAAAGGGACCGCGCACTACTTTTAATTCAGTGCCCGGAAGGATGGTCAATGGATCTTCGATGCCGTTGATGTTCGCGAGCAGTTGCCAGGGCACATTGTATGACTGAGCAACATCCTGCAGAGTTTCGTTGCGGCTGATCCGATGTGGTTGTTCCAGCAGATGTCGTTTTGAGTAAATGACTTCTCTGGCCAAGGGATCCAGACGGGCCAACATCTCACCGCGTTGCTCGGCGGAGATGTTTGGCGTGTTGTAGAAAATACTCAACGTTGACAAAGCATCTTTGCGTTTGTCCTGTCGGAATTGCATGTCAGCGGTTCGAATCGCGTTTGCCAGGCCCACGTTCGGAGCAATGACGGCTGTCGCAGTGGTTACGCCCATTCCATCAGTGCTGGTCGTCTCGGCACTGGCAGCGGCAACTCCACCGGTTTGGCCCACGCCGGCCTCAGGCAAGGCAATGCCACTTGGCTCGAAACCAGGGTTAATGTTGTCAGGATTCGGTAGTGCGAAATTTCCATTCGTTTTTGGGTAGCGATCATTCGTATAAGCATTGGCTATGTCAGCACGTGTCGCAGCTGATGCCTCAGGTGGGACCGTGTTGCCAACTTCCGCCAGCGGAACAGGGCTGCCTGGCTGCCCCCGCGTCTCCGCGCCAGATGCTAACCCAGGTGTGAACGCGTTGCTGGTCATGTCAGAAGCGGTGCTGCTTCCCAGCAATTGCGAGTCGGGAACTTGAAGAGACCCGGAATCGACAAGTGGTGTATCAGGGCTAACGCTTGAACCGCTATTTCCACCAAGAGATTCAGGCAATCCGAGGCTGGAATCAAACGGGATATCCAAACCCTCATCAACAGCAAGTAGACCTTGCACGTCTTCAGGCAGAGGTTCCGGTGGCTTGGTCATGGAAACGTAAGCTCCATAGATCACAGCCATCATTAACACAACGATTGCGGCGGTTTTTAACGTCTGCACAACTGTCCTCCATGACGGGATCTGATGCGATCAGATCCATCACATGTACTTGCAAGTAATCCACGCTCGGGCCAGCCACTCCACCTGTTTTGGCGGAACAGTTGGCTATTCAAGTCGGAGACTAGCGAAACCCGCCGGCTTCCTGCCAGATCAGTTTCCCGCCGTCCATTGGAGCCGTCCATTGGAACTCTCCATTGGAAATCTCCATTGGAAATCTCCGTGCTGAAGTGGCTAACGCATGGCGCAGACAAGCGCCCTTGTGCCGCATTAGCCTCTTCGAAGAGACTTGAGGCTGTTGCTAGCATTTTCAGCCTGACCCGGTCGCATGGTCGACTCTGCGAATCCGTGGGTTACTTCAGCTTGACGCGACAAAGAAAGCTGTCGGCGGTGATGTACAGAGTTTTTCCATCTGGACCAAAGGTGCAGTTACTAGTGCGTCCACCGGTGATCAATCGCCCCAGCAGTTTGCCTTGAGGGCTGATGACATAGATTCCTCCTGGGCCGCTACCGAAAATGGTGCCATCTTTTGCCACCGCGAGTCCATCGGGAAGTCCGGGGAATTCCTGCATGTATTTCTTGCCATCAAACAGGACTTTACCTTTGCCAAGTGTCTTATCGTCTTTGACGGGGAACGCCATCCAGATCGGATTTTCTGGATCGCTTTGCGCGACGTAAAGTGTTTTCTCATCGGGTGACAGTCCGATGCCATTGGGGCGGGCAAGTTCTTTGCTGACCAGGGTCAAGGATCCGTCGGTGTCGAGTCGATAGACCCCACAGAAATCCAGTTCACGTCTTGGATCGGATTCCCGGTCTGGCAGGCCATAAGGTGGATCTGTGAAGAAGATCGACCCTGAGGAATGAAAGACAAGGTCATTGGGGCTGTTAAGACGTTTCCCCTGATAGTTATCGACGAGCGTTCTTTTGCCTCCACCTTTGGTAAGCACTGAAACACGGCGATCACCATGTTCACAGGCAGTGAGCCGTCCTTGCGGGTCAAGTGTCAAGCCATTGGAACCGGGTTCCAGACCATAGTAGGTCGCACCGGTGTATCCGCTAGGTGACATGAACAGGTCGGTGCCTCGTTTTTCGGACCAGCGGAAAATGCTGTTTCGTGGTATATCCGAAAACAGCAGGTGTCCTCCGCTGTCGTCTGCGACCCAAACGGGCCCCTCGGTCCAGGTGAAGCCACTGGCAAGGACTTCAATTTTCGCATTGGAATCGACAATGGCGTCGAACGCGGGGTCGAGCTTTTCGAGTTTTCCGAGGGTTGCAGGTGTCTTCGCGATACACAGGGAGTTTATCGTAAGCAGCAGAGCAATTGAAAAAGTGGCTTGTCGCATGTTTGATCAGCGGAGAGTTTGAGGCAGATGGGAAACAGTCCGGGGACGCTTGCGGTGTTGACACAGTGTGATGTGGGCACGTTGCAAGTCGTGGCTACAAAGTGGGCAGGATTAAACTGCGGCGTAGATTGTACTTGGTAGCTCATCCCAAATGTTCATCCAGTCAGGAAACCGTGCTGGAAAACCGACTTCTCCGCATCTGAATCGATATTCAGACGCTTTGATGCTTTTGAACATTTGCCTGGCTGCGGAGCATGGATGCCACTAATGCTGTCCAGCCTGTTTGGTGATTGGCACCCAGGCCTTTGCCATTGTCGGCATGGAAATACTCGTAGAACAGGATCAAATCCTTCCATGCGGGGTCGTCGCGGTAACGCTCGTCTCCGCCATGGGCGGGGCGGTTCCCTTCAGCATCGGGTTCAAACAGCGAGATCAATCGCCGCTCCAGCTCTCGTGCGACTTCCAGCAGGTTCATCCGTTTTCCGCTGCCAGTTGGGCATTCGACTTTGTATTCATTTCCATAAAAGTCATGGTACCGTTTCAGTGATTGAATCAGTAGATAATTGACTGGAAACCAGATTGGTCCACGCCAGTTGCTGTTCCCACCGAACATCCCGCTTTCGCTCTCTCCGGGAACGTATCCGACTTCATGTCGTCGCCCACCAAAATCAAAAATTAACGGTTCGTCCCGATGTGCTGCAGACATGCTGCGGATACCAAACGGAGACAGGAATTCATCTTCGTCAAGTAAGACAGCGATGAGTCTGCGAAATCGGTCTTCCGAGGGGATCGCCAGTAGACGACGGCACGCTTCACCAGAGTCAGGATCTTCACGTTCCATGTACGTCATGTGCTGACTGAGGTCGTCACGATTGTTGAGAAACCAATTCATGCGTCGACGAAAGCCCGGAAGTTTTTCGATAATCTCTTCTTCCAGGATGACACCGGTCATCAGGGGCAACAGTCCGACCAGTGATCGCACACGGATCGGAATGGAATGATCCTTGACGAACAGGTGGTCGTAATAGAAGCCATCTTCCTCATCCCACAAACCGGTCCCGTCCATCGAGTTCATGGCTTCGGCAATCGCGACATAGTGTTCGAAGAATTTGCTTGCCATGTCACCATAAGCTTGATGGTCTTCAGCAAGTTCAATGGCGATCCGCAGCATTGTGCCACAGTAGAAAGCCATCCATGCGGTACCGTCCGCCTGCTCGAGGTGGCCTTCGGGAAGGGGTTTGCTTCGATCAAACACACCAATGTTGTCGAGGCCCAAAAAGCCACCGGCGAAAATGTTTTTTCCCCTTGGGTCTTTGCGATTCACCCACCAGGTAAAATTGATCAACAGCTTTTGAAACGCGCGAGCAAGGAACACCTTGTCACGTTGGCGTGGTGGGCCAGTCGCTTTATAAACCTGCCAAACACCCCATGCATGCACTGGCGGATTGACATCGCCAAGATGCCATTCGTAGGCCGGGATCTGACCGCTGGGGTGCATGTACCACTCACGCAAAAACAGCAGCATCTGCTCTTTGGCAAAGTGTGTGTCCAGCCCTGCCATGGGCACCATATGGAACGCCAGGTCCCAAGCAGCATACCAAGGGTATTCCCATTTGTCGGGCATCGAGATGATATCTCGGTTGAACAGGTTGCGCCAGTCGCTATTACGACCCTCTTTCCTCGCCTCGCTGGTGGGGACGCCATTGGGATCACCATCAAGCCAAGTGCTGACAGAGTAGTGATAGAACTGCTTGGTCCACAGCAATCCAGCATACGCCTGACGCATGGTGGCTTGGCGTTCCGGTGGTAGAGAATGCGGGATTCGATCGGCATAAAATTCATCTGCCTCGGCGATCCGATTCTCAAACGTCGACTCAAAGGAATCAGCAAAGGCCAATTCAGCAAACGTGGATGGATCATTCTTCGCTTCATCTGTGACCAGCGGCGACTTCGCGTGGGTTAAACGTAGACGAATTTGCCGGGTTTCTCCGGCCGGGATCATGATCAGTCCGTAGACACCACACTTGGTACCTCGCTGATTGGGGTTCACCGCTCGCGTGTCTCCCAGAACGACATAATCGTTGATTGCATCCTTGAAGTAATCGGATTCACTGGGCAGATCTGGATATCGCTTGGTGTTCGTTTCATTATCGGTGAACAGCCACGTCCAGCCATCCGACCCAGCGGCATCACAGGTGAACCAGAATTCATCCAGAGATTCATGAAACGTCTGGACAACGTTGTCTTTCAGACGCATCGAAGGACGGGTAGTGCAGCCTTCATCAGTGCATTGCCACGTCCATGTATTGCGGAAGAAAAGCTGGGGTATCAGATGCAATACAGCCGACTGTGGACCACGATTGGTAATCGTCAGGCGGATCAGCAAGTCATTGGGATTCGCTTTGGCATATTCAGCCATCACATCAAAATAACGTGATTCATCAAATGCCAACGTGTCGGTGATTTCGTATTCGGGCTCATTGCGATCCCGCATACGACTGACTTCCACCAGTTCTTCGTAGGGATAACGGCTTTGGGGGTACTTATACAAAGCCTTCATGTAGCTGTGAGTGGGTGTGCTATCCAGGTAGTAATAGCATTCCTTCACATCTTCGCCATGGTTACCTTCAGGACCTGTCACCCCGAAAAGACGCTCTTTGATGATCGGGTCACGACCGTTCCAAAGTCCGACTGAGAAACAGAGTCGGCATTCACGATCACAGATGCCCAGCAAGCCGTCTTCACCCCAGCGATACGCTCGGCTGCGGGCCTGGTCGTGGGGAAAATAACTCCATGTGGCATCACCACCTTCGCTGTAGTCTTCGCGAACCGTCCCCCATTGCCGTTCAGAAAGGTAGGGCCCCCAACGCTGCCAATTCTGTTCTCGCTTGGCTGTATGGATAAGGCGTAGATCTTCGGGCGTCATGCGAATTCTCGATTGTCAGTCAATTTTGAGGTGCCGTCGAAAAAACACATTGATTTGTCTTCGCCAGAAAACGGGCAATCCTGTTTCCATCTGGCTCGGCACCGGAGGCCGAGTCGGAGCCTGCAAAATCCCTCGACTCAGGATTCCGTGTCGTCCAGTAGGTCAACTGCTGCAAATGCCTGGCCTTCCAGCATGGCGAGGCTCGCACCGCCGCCTGTGCTGACGTGGCTGACCTGTTCCGCAAATCCAAGCTGGTCGACCGCAGCTGCACTGTCACCACCTCCGATAATGCTGATCGAGTCACTGTCAGCGACGGCCTGTGCCACAGCTTTTGTACCTTCGTCCATCGGGGGTTTCTCAAAGACACCCATGGGACCGTTCCACACGACCGTTTTCGCATCTTTGATCACAGCGGCATATTTGGCGGCAGTCTCTGGTCCGATATCAAACCCTTCCCATCCGTCAGGAATTTCACCTGCTGCCACAACCTTCTTATTGCATCCAGCGATGTCGCCGAAGTCATCACCACAGTGAGTGTCGACCGGCAACCGGAGTTTGTCACCGCCTTTGGCAACCAGTTCTTTTGCCAAATCGACCTTGTCTTTCTCAACGAGACTGTCACCCACCTGACCACCATTCGCAAGTGAGAACGTGTAGGCCATTGCACCGCCAATCAGTACAGCGTCACAGATTCCAAGCAGGTTATTGATGACATTGATTTTATCACTGACCTTGGCACCACCCAGGATGGCAACAAACGGTCGGGCGGGGTTACCGATCGCGTCACTGAGGTACTGAATCTCGCGGGCGACCAGATGGCCCACAACACGGGGTTTGCCTGCCATTGCCTGCGGAACCGCAACCATGGACGCATCGCTGCGGTGACAAGTGCCAAATGCATCGTTGCAGTAGCCATCGGCAAGAGCAGCCAACTTTCCAGCGAACTCTTCACAGCCTTTCTTCTCACCAGAGTTGAATCGCAGGTTTTCCAGGACCAGAACCTGCCCATCGCTCAGTGCCCCGGCTTTGGCAACGGCGTCCTCACCCACTGTGTCAGTTGCCATGGCGACGGGTTGTCCCAGCATCTCAGCCAGGCAGCCAGCAGCAGGTGCCAAACTGAATTTTTCCTCAAAGCCGGTTCCCGCAGGGCGGCCCAGATGGCTCATCAGGATCAGTTTTCCGCCCCTGTCGATGACGCTCTTGATGCTGGGTAAAGCCATTCGGATGCGGCGATCGTCCGTGATTTTCTGAGTTTCATCCAGCGGAACGTTGAAATCGACTCGCATCAGGATTGTTTTGCCAGCAACGTCAATTTGGTCGATCGTTTTTTTCGCCATTTTTGGTCGTCTCGTCGTTATACGTCGTGATTCTGGGGGTCGGCTGCGTGATCGCACGGAGCACGATCACCCTGGAACTCGGCTTTTTCGCGAATTCAGCAAATCCAGGTGAGCAGGGATTATCGGCAAACCACGCCGGGTGTCGAGTATGCCTCGTTGCGGCTTGATTGAATGTCCTGAATTCCTCAACTCAGGACGCTCCAGTAACCGAAAAACCCTCAAAGGCCTTGTACGCAGCGCTCTGCTCGTGTCGGGATCGGTCGTCGGTGGTGACCCATTTCGTTGAAAAGGTGAATCAGAGTGCGTTACACGTGAAGGGGACATAGGTGGCGGGGGGATCAGTCCAGACATTCTTTCGCGGGTTCTGTCTCTGCGCCTTTGGCGTATTGATGCAGGCATCCCCTGCTCAAGCCACTGAACGTGGTGGATTTCTCTTTCGCAGCGACAAGGGCTATCGCTCGTCCTCGTCACAACGCAAGGACGTGATCGCAGCTTTGCCCATGCAACGCCTGACTCCACAGGCGCAACAGCGAATTCTCTCTGTTGCAAGCTCACCTACCCTCTATCGGCGACTGCCAACTCAGGCGATTGACTGTGATCCAGAGATGTTCACCTTCCTTTCCCGCAACGCCGAGGTGCTGGTTGGGCTCTGGGAATTGATGGGAATCACGTCCGTACAGACGCGGCGCACCGGCCCCTACCAATTTGAGGCTCTGGATGGCACAGGCACCACCTGCAGCATTGATCTGATCTACGGTGACCCCAATGTTCACATTTTTGTCGCGGATGGCAGTTATGACGGCAAGTTGGTGACCAAGCCCGTTCGTGGTCGCGGAGTCTTTGTGCTCCGCAGTTCCTACGCCAAATCTGCCAACGGCAGGACAAC